>NZ_JAAXYC010000405.1 GCF_018619185.1 Streptomyces sp. McG3
AACCTGCCGAAGCAGGCCGGGGTATCAACATATCTGGCGTTGACTTTTGGCACGCTGTTGAGTTCTCAAGGAACGGACGCTTCCTTCGGTCCCGTATCACCGGGGCCCTCCGGGCGCTTCCCTTCGTTTACTGCTTTGTCCTGCTGTCCTGCGTTTCCGACTCTATCAGACTCTTTCGTGTCCGATTCCCGGTCGAAGCGGGTCGTGCTTTTCGCTTCCAGGTAATTCGCTTTCGCGTTTTCCCTTTCGGCGAGTCCGACTCTATCAGGCCTTTTCTGTCCCCCTGACCACGTCCTGCGGGCATGCCGAAGAAAGGTTCAAGGTTAGGATCTGGGCTTGAAGGTCGCCGCCGACCCCCGACTCAAAGTCGCGTTGGGGTCAGGCAGGAGTACGACAGTACAGGCCGCCGGGGATCGAGGCAAATCGTTTCTGGTGTACCCCTAGGTCCGCCAAGCGGTAGGTCTCGGGCGGAACCGGGACTTCATATGACTTACTCTGCTGAGCAGTACGCCGTCCCCCATCAGTCGCGGCGGCGACACCTGAATCTCCATCCCCCTGGGAGGCTCCCCATGACCAACGTGACGTCCCCTCTTGCTGGACGCGCCATCGGACTCGCCGCGGTTCCCGACCCGGTCTTCTCGGGCGCGATGGTCGGTCCCGGCACCGCCATCGACCCCGTACGTGAGCCCTCCGAGGCCGTGTCCCCGGTCGACGGCATCGTCGTCTCCCTGCACCCCCACGCGTTCGTCGTCGTCGACGCGGATGGGCACGGGGTCCTGACGCACCTCGGCATCGACACCGTCCAGCTCAACGGCGAGGGCTTCGAGCTCCTCGTGAACAAGGGGGACACGGTGACCCGCGGCCAGAGCATCGTGCGCTGGGACCCGGTCGCCGTCGAGGCCGCCGGCAAATCACCCATCTGCCCGATCGTGGCCCTGGAGGCCACCGCCGAGTCGCTCTCCGATGTCCGTGAGGACGGGGACGTGAAGGTCGGCGACCCGCTGTTCGGCTGGCAGTGACGCCCAGGGCGCAGTGACAAGCCAGTTGCACAACCACCGCGGTGACTCGGTCGCCGCACAACCGGAGACGGGTGAAATGGAGACAACGCTGCGAGGCGTCGGCGTGAGCCACGGTGTGGCCATCGGCGAGGTTCGGCACATGGGTACGGCGGTGCTGGAGCCGCCCGCCAAATCGATTCCCGCCGAGGAGGCCGGTCGCGAACAGGGACGCGCCAGGCAGGCGGTGGAAGCGGTCGCCGCCGATCTGATCGCGCGCGGCAACCTGGCCGGCGGCGAGGCACAGCACGTGCTCGAGGCGCAGGCCATGATGGCGCAGGACCCCGAGCTGATGTCCGACGTCGATCGGCGCATCGCCGTGGGCAGCACCGCCGAGCGTGCGGTGTACGACGCGTTCGCCGCGTACCGGGCGCTGCTCGCCAATGCCGGGGAGTACCTGGCGGGGCGGGTCGCGGACCTCGACGACGTGCGGAACCGGATCGTGGCGCGGCTGCTCGGTGTGCCGATGCCCGGTGTGCCGGACAGCGACGAGCCGTACGTGCTGATCGCGCGCGACCTCGCGCCGGCCGACACCGCGCTCCTCGACCCGACGCTGGTGCTCGGCTTCGTCACCGAGGAGGGCGGGCCGACCAGTCACAGCGCGATCCTGGCGCGGGCGCTCGGCGTTCCGGCCGTGGTGGCGCTGCCCGGCGCCGGTGAGCTGGCCGAGGGCACGGTCGTCGCGGTGGACGGCAGCACGGGCGAGATCTTCGTCGACCCGAGTGACGAGAAGCGCGCCGAGATGGAGAGTGCCGCCGCCGCTCGCAGGGCGGCGCTGTCCGCCTCGACCGGTCCCGGCGCCACGTCGGACGGGCACAAGGTGCCGCTGCTCGCCAATGTCGGTGGTCCGGGCGATGTGCCCGCGGCGGTCGAGGCGGGGGCGGAGGGCGTCGGGCTGTTCCGGACCGAGTTCCTGTTCCTGGACGACAGCAAGCAGGCTCCTTCCGAGGAGAAGCAGATCGCGGCCTACCGCGCGGTGCTGGAGGCGTTCCCCGAGGGGCGTGTCGTCGTGCGGGTGCTGGACGCCGGCGCCGACAAGCCGCTGGACTTCCTGACGCCGGCCGACGAGCCGAACCCGGCGCTCGGCGTCCGTGGGCTGCGGAGCCTGCTGGACCACCCCGAGGTGCTGCGTACCCAGCTGACCGCGCTGGCGAAGGCCGCCGAGGGGCTGCCGGTGTACCTGGAGGTCATGGCCCCCATGGTGGCCGACCGTATCGACGCCAAGGCGTTCGCGGACGCGTGCCGCGAGGCCGGGCTGCGGGCGAAGTTCGGCGCGATGGTGGAGATTCCGTCCGCCGCTCTGCGGGCGCGGTCGATCCTCCAGGAGGTGGAGTTCCTGTCGCTGGGCACCAACGACCTGGCGCAGTACACCTTCGCGGCCGACCGTCAGGTGGGCGCGGTGTCGCGGCTCCAGGACCCGTGGCAGCCGGCGCTGCTGGATCTCGTGGCACTGTCCGCCGACGCGGCTCGTGCCGAGGGCAAGAGCTGTGGGGTGTGCGGTGAGGCGGCGGCGGATCCGCTGCTGGCGTGTGTGCTGACGGGTCTGGGGGTCACCTCCCTGTCGATGGGCGCCGCGTCCATTCCCTATGTGCGGGCCACGCTGGCCAAGTACACGCTGGCGCAGTGCGAGCGGGCGGCGAACGCCGCTCGTGCGGCGGACTCGGCCGACGAGGCGCGCAGCGCCGCTCAGGCTGTGCTGTCCGGCGAGTAGCCGCGATCCCGTGGGTCGAGGAGGGGCTTTCCGCCGGGTGGCGGGAAGCCCCTCCCGCTATGTGGCCGCGGCGTGTCAGTGGTGGGGCTCCGCCGGGTCCGCTCCGATGTCGAACCCCGCGCAGTACTCCACGCCGGATTCCGGGGAGACGGGCTCTCCGGTGTCCGCGTCGGTGCAGTAGGCGTTGAAGACCTCGCCCGCGGTGAGCGGGGCGAGGGCTCCGTGGGCCAGGCGCCAGCCGTGGACGCGGTCCGGGCCGGCGGGGGCGCTGGTGCGCAGGACGACTCCCCCGCGCGATTCCAGGGCGATGGCCACCGCGAGGACGGTGGCGAACTCCGCGCCCTCCGAGCTGTCGAGGCGGGCCGGTCCCGCGGTGTCGCGGTGGGTGTGGAGCACGGCCAGGAGTTGGTCGTTGTCCGTCGGGGTGCTGCACACCAGGTGGTGGGTGCCTGGTCCCGCCGCTTCCAGCAGGCGCGTGAGGAGGTGCGAGGCGCGGTCGAAGGCCGCGCGTCCGATGTCCTGGCCGCAGTCGGCGCAGGTGCCGAGGTCGGCGAGGAGGAGGGTGGCGTACTCCCAGGTGGCCTGGCGGACCGCTCGGGAGACGAGGACGGGGATGAGGTCGCTCAGGCGTTGGCCGGTGTAGGCGACCGTGGCTCCGGCGGAGGCGATCTCCGCGGTGAAGCGGCTGCGGCTGGCTCCGGTGTCGGCGTCGAGGCCCGATTCGGCGCAGAACTCCGCGTAGTCCTCCGGGTCGAAGAGGGCGACGGTGGTGTGCACGCCTTGGGCCGCGAGCGCTTTGAGCAGGGCTTCGACCTGCTGGAGATAGACGGTGTAGTCGTCGAAGGCGAAGGTGCGGTAGTGCCGCATGGCCGCGAAGTCCTGTGCGTCGGTGAGGAGGCCGATCGTGCTGGGTGCTTCGCGGCGCAACGTGCGTCGCATGGTGGCGCTGTGCTTCGTGTGGTGGGTGGTGCTGTTCTCGGTGTGGCCGGTCTGCGCCATGTGTCCCCCTGTGCGCGGTGAATCCTTGCTCACTCAGCGTAATCAGGGGGACTGACAAGCGGGCTGCCCAGCGGCCTAGCGGCGTCGGTTCGCGGCCAGTTCGGCGTAGAAGTGGAGGAGGTCGAGGTTGTCGACGGAGCCCGGATTGACCGCCTTGGCCAGCTCGGTTCCCTGGAGGAGGCGCTTGACCGGAACCTCGATGCGCTTGCCGGTGAGGGTGTGCGGGATGGCGGGGACCTCGATGACCTCGTCCGGTACGTGGCGCGGGGAGAGGTTCTCGCGGATGGTCCGCTTGATCGCGTCGCGCAGGTCGTCGTCGAGGGTCGCGCCGTCGGCGAGGTGGACGAAGAGCGGCATCCAGTAGCCGCCGTCGGGTTCTTCGAGGCCGATGACGAGGGATTCCCGGATCTCGGGGAGCCGTTCGACGGCCTCGTAGATGTCGGCGGAGCCCATGCGGACGCCCTGGCGGTTCAGGGTGGAGTCGGAGCGGCCGTGGATGATCACCGAGCCGTGGTCGGTGAGGGTGATCCAGTCCCCGTGGCGCCAGACGCCGGGGTACATGTCGAAGTAGCTGTCGTGGTAGCGGCTGCCGTCGGGGTCGTTCCAGAAGCGGATCGGCATGGACGGGAGGGGGTTGGTGACGACGAGTTCGCCGACCTCGCCGATGAGGGGTTCGCCGGCCGGGTCCCAGGACTGGAGGTCGGTGCCGAGGCAGGGTGCCTGGAGTTCGCCGATGTGGACGGGAAGGGTGGGGACGGCCCCGGCGAAGCAGCTGCAGACGTCGGTGCCGCCGCTGACCGAGGCGATCCAGAGGTTCTCGGCCACCTCGTCGTGGAGCCAGCGGAAGCCGTCGGGCGGGAGCGGGGAGCCGGTGGTGGCGACGCACTGGACGCGGGAGAGGTCGAAGTCGCGGCCGGGGTGGATGCCGGCCTTGCGGCAGGCCATGACGTACGCGGCGGAGGTGCCGTAGAGCGTCGCGCCGGTCTGTTCGGCGACCCGCCACTGCGCGCTGACGTCCGGATAGCCGGGGCTGCCGTCGTACAGGACGACGGTGGCGCCGGTGAGGAGGCCGGAGACGAGGAAGTTCCACATCATCCAGCCGGTGGAGGTGTACCAGAAGAAGCGGTCCTCGGGTCCGAGGTCGCAGTGCAGGCCGATCTGCTTGAAGTGTTCGAGCAGGATGCCGCCCTGGGACTGGACGATGGCCTTGGGCAGACCGGTGGTGCCGGAGGAGTAGAGGACCCAGAGCGGGTGCTCGAAGGGGACCTGTTCGAAGACCGGCTCGGTGTCGGCGGAGGTGAGGGCGGCCCAGGCGAGCGCGCCTTCGGGGGCGTCGGTGCCGAGCAGCGGGATGTGGACGACGGCGCGCAGCGTGGGCAGTTCGCGGCGGAGCTCGGCGACGGTCTCGGTGCGGTCGTGTTCCTTGCCGCCGTAGCGGTAGCCGTCGACGGTGAACAGGACGACGGGTTCGATCTGCTGGAACCGGTCGAGGACGCTGCGGGCGCCGAAGTCGGGGGCGCAGGAGGTCCAGATGCCGCCGACGGCCGCGGTGGCGAGGAAGGCGACGACGGCCTGGGGGATGTTGGGGAGGTAGCCGCTGACGCGGTCGCCGGGGGTGACGCCGAGGGCGCGCAGTTCCGCGGCGAGGGCGCCGACCTGGCGGCGGAGGTCCGCCCAGCTGACGGGGGACTGGGTGTGGGTCTCGTCGACGTACAACAGGGCGGGGGTGTCGGCGCGGGCCGGGTCCTCGGCGGTGCGCAGGGCGTGTTCGGCGTAGTTGAGGGTGGCGCCGGGGAACCAGGTGGCGCCGGGCATCGCACGGTCGCCGAGGACGCTCTCGTACGGCGTGGAGAAGCGGATGTCGAACCATTCGGCGACGGCGCGCCAGAAGGTGTCGAGCTCGTCGACGGACCAGCGGTGCAGGGCCGCGTATCCGCCCTCGGCCGGTGCGCCGTACCGGGTCGCGGCCCAGTTCTGGAAGCGGGTGACGGCCGCCGCCTCGATGCGGTCGGGGCGCTGCGGCTGCGTTCGTACGGCGTCCCGGCGCCGCTGCGCGCGGGTGCGGTCTGCGCCCAGGTCCCGGAGCGGCAGGGCTCCATCCCGGTGGTGGACGCCCGCTTCGTCCGCACGGCGCACGCG
>NZ_JAAXYC010000406.1 GCF_018619185.1 Streptomyces sp. McG3
CGTCGGGCCTTCCCGTTCCCCCCGGACCCCTCCCCGGAAGTCCCGACGCCATGTGTGACACGGGAGGGTACGCAAAGGTTGCATCCCTTTACGATCTCTTTACCCAGGGCCGGGTGCGGGGCTCTCAGCAGGCGTGTTGCACATAGCGCTCCGCGACTTCCGCCAGGGCCTGAGCCCCGTCGCGGGCCCACAGCGCCTCGTTGAAGATCTCCACCTCGATCGGGCCGTCGAAGCCGGCGGCCTCCACGTGACGGCGGAACGCGCGGAAGTCCACGCTTCCGTCGCCCAGTTGGCCCCGTCCCAGCAGGACGCCCGCCGGGAGCGGGGTGATCCAGTCGGCCAACTGGAAGGAGTGGATGCGGCCGCCCGCACCCGCGCGGGCGATCTCGGCCGGGGCCCGGTCGTCCCACCAGAGGTGGTAGGTGTCGACGACCACCCCGACCTGCTCGGCCGGGAAGCGTTCCGCGAGGTCCAGCGCCTGGCCGAGCGTGGAGACGACGCAGCGGTCGGAGGCGTACATCGGGTGCAGTGGCTCGATCGCCAGGCGTACGCCGCGCGTCGCCGCGTACGGGGCCAGTTCCGCCAGCGCGTCGGCGACCCGCTCCCGGGCCCCGTGCAGATCGCGGCTGCCGGGCGGGAGGCCGCCGGAGACCAGGACCAGGGTGTCGGTGGACAGGGCCGCCGCCTCGTCGATCGCCGCCCGGTTGTCGTCCAGGGCGCGGGCGCGTGCCGCCGGGTCGAGCGCGGTGAAGAAGCCGCCCCGGCAGAGGCTGGTGACGGTGAGCCCGGCATCCGCCAGGAGCCCGGCCGTGCGCTCGACGCCGTACGCCTGCACCGGGGCCCGCCACAGGCCCACCATGCCGATGCCCGCCTTGACGCAGCCCTCGGTCAGCTCGGGCAGCGACCACTGCTTGATGGTCTCCTGGTTGAGCGAGAGGCGGGAGAGGTGGTCGTCGCTCATCGTGCGCCTCCGTGGACCGCGAGCAGGGAGCGCATCCGGTGTTCGGCCAGGTCCGGGTCCGGGAACAGGCCCAGGCCGTCGGCCAGTTCGTACGCCTTCGCCAGATGCGGGAGCGAGCGCGCCGACTGGAGTCCGCCCACCATCGTGAAGTGGTCCTGGTGGCCGGAGAGCCAGGCCAGGAACACCACGCCCGTCTTGTAGAAGCGGGTCGGCGGGCGGAAGAGGTGGCGGGAGAGCTCGACCGTGGGGTCCAGGAGGGCCCGGAAGCCGTCCACGTCTCCCGTGTCCAGCACCCGTACCGCGTGCGCCGCCAACGGTCCCAGCGGGTCGAAGATGCCCAACAGGGCGTGGCTGAAGCCGCGTTCGTCGCCCGCGATGAGTGCCGGGTAGTTGAAGTCGTCGCCCGTGTAGCAGCGCACCCCGCCCGGGAGGCGGCGGCGCACGTCGATCTCGCGGGCCGCGTCCAGGAGGGAGATCTTGATGCCGTCGACCTTGTCGGGGTGTTCGGCGATGACCTTGAGGAAGGTGTCCGTGGCCTCGTCGAGGTCGGTGCTGCCCCAGTAGCCCGCGAGGGCCGGGTCGAACATCGGACCCAGCCAGTGCAGGATCACCGGCTCCGACGCCTGGCGCAGGAGGTGGGCGTAGGTGGCAAGGTAGTCCTCCGGGCCCCGCGCGGCGCGGACCAGCGCGCGGGAGGCCATGAGGATCGGCTGGACGCCGTTCTCCTCGGCCAGGGCCAGCTGCTCCTCGTACGCCGCCGTGACCTCGGCCAGGGCGGGTGCGGGGCCGTCGGGCAGTTGGTCGGTGCCGACGCCGCAGGCGATCGCGCCGCCCACCGCCTTCGCCTCGGCGGCCGAGCGGCGGATCAGTTCGGCGGCGCCCGCCCAGTCCAGGCCCATACCGCGCTGCGCGGTGTCCATGGCCTCGGCTACGCCCAGGCCGTGCGCCCACAGGTGGCGGCGGAAGGCGAGGGTGGACTCCCAGTCGACGGCGGCCGGGTCGTCCGGGCTGATGTCCGCGTACGGGTCGGCGACCACGTGCGCCGCCGAGAAGACCGTACGGGAGGTGGGGGCCGCCGCTCCCGGCGCGAGGCCGAGCGGTGTGGTGCGGGGCGTGTAGGGGCCCTGCGGGAGGTGGATCGTCATGTCAGCGGCCTCCGGCGGCGCCGCGTACCGGGCGCGCGGGTCACAGGGTCAGCTCCGGGATGTCGAAGCGGCGGCCCTCGGCGGACGACTTCAGCCCCAGCTCGGCCAGTTGGACGCCCCGGGCGCCGGCCAGCAGGTCCCAGCCGTACGGGTCGTCCAGGACCACGTGGCGCAGGAACAGCTCCCACTGCGCCTTGAAGCCGTTGTCGAACTCCTGGTTGTCCGGGATCTCCTGCCACTGGTCGCGGAACGACTCGGTGACCGGGAGGTCCGGGTTCCAGACCGGCTTGGGGGTCGACGAGCGGTGCTGGACACGGCAGTTGCGCAGGCCCGCGACGGCGGAGCCGTGGGTGCCGTCGACCTGGAACTCGACCAGCTCGTCGCGGTTGACCCGGACCGTCCAGGAGGAGTTGATCTGCGCGACGGCCCCGCCCGCCAGTTGGAAGATGCCGTACGCGGCGTCGTCGGCGGTCGCCTCGTACGGCTTGCCCTGCTCGTCCCAGCGGCGCGGAACGTGCGTCTGCACATGGGCCGTCACGGAGGTGACCTGGCCGAACAGCTCGTGGAGCACGTACTCCCAGTGCGGGAACATGTCGACGACGATGCCGCCGCCGTCCTCCGAGCGGTAGTTCCACGAGGGGCGCTGGGCCTCCTGCCAGTCGCCCTCGAAGACCCAGTAGCCGAACTCCCCGCGCACGGAGAGGATCTCGCCGAAGAAGCCGCCGTCGATCAGGCGCTTCAGCTTCAGCAGGCCCGGCAGGAAGATCTTGTCCTGGACGACGCCGTGCTTGATGCCCGCGTCCCGGGCGAGCCGCGCCAGGTCGAGGGCCCCCTCGACGTCCGTGGCCGTCGGCTTCTCGGTGTAGACGTGCTTGCCCGCCGCGATCGCCTTCTTGATCGCCTCCACCCGGGCCGAGGTGACCTGGGCGTCGAAGTAGATGTCGATCGTGTCGTCCGCGAGGACCGCGTCCAGGTCGGTCGACCACTCGGTCAGGCCGTGGCGCTCGGCGAGCTCCTCCAGGGCGTGGGCGCGGCGGCCGACGAGCACGGGCTCGGGCCACAGCACCTCGCCGTCGCCGAGATCCAGGCCTCCCTGCTCGCGGATCGCGAGGATCGAGCGCACCAGGTGCTGCCGGTATCCCATGCGTCCCGTGACGCCGTTCATGGCGATGCGCACTGTCCTGCGTGTCACGAAGGTCCCTCCATACAGCCGTAGCAAGCGCTTTCTATTCGAGATGACGCTAGCCTGCCGACAGCGGCCGGACAAGAGGGGGCCGCACGTGATCTCACGGAGGACAGCGATGACAGTCACCCTGGCGGATGTGGCGGCCCGCGCCCGGGTGTCCCCGGCCACCGTCTCCCGTGTGCTGAACGGCAACTACCCGGTGGCGGCGTCGACCCGGGAGCGGGTCCTGCGCGCGGTGGACGACCTGGACTACGTGCTCAACGGGCCCGCGAGCTCGCTCGCCGCGGCCACCTCGGACCTGGTCGGCATCCTGGTCAACGACATCGCCGACCCGTTCTTCGGGATCATGGCGGGGGCGGCCCAGACGCAGATCGGCGGCCCCGGGGACGGTTCCGGACGGGCGGGCGGCGAGAAGCTGGCCGTCATCTGCAACACCGGCGGCTCCCCGGAGCGCGAACTCACCTATCTCACCCTCCTCCAGCGCCAGCGCGCCGCCGCCGTCGTCCTCACCGGCGGCGCGGTGGAGAACCCGGCCCACCAGGCCGCGATGTCCGCGAAGCTGACGAAGCTCGCGGACGCGGGCACCCGGATCGTCTTCTGCGGGCGGCCCCCGCTGCCCGAGGGGGACGCCCTCGTCGCCGCGCTCACGTTCGACAACCGGGGCGGCGGACGCCGGCTCGCCGAACACCTGATCTCGCTCGGCCACCGCAGGATCGGGTACGTCGCCGGGCCCCCGGAGCGCACCACCACCCGGCACCGGCTGGAGGGCCACCGGGAGGCACTGCGCGCGGCCGGCCTGGACGCCGCCCCGGGCGGGGCCGACGGGGACCCGGGCTCCGACGATCAGGACCGGCTCACCGTGCACGGGCCCTACGACCGGCGCTCCGGCTACGAGGCCACCCTCGAACTCCTGCGCAGGGCGCCGGACGTGACCGCGATCGTGGCCGCCAACGACACCGTGGCGCTGGGCGCGTGCGCGGCCGTCCGGGACCAGGGGATGCGGATCCCCCAGGACATCTCGGTCGCGGGCTTCGACGACCTGCCGTTCTCGGTCGACGCGGTGCCGGCCCTCACGACGGTGCGGCTGCCGCTGTTCGAGGCGGGCGCCCGCGCCGGCCGGCTGGCCATGGGCAAGGAGAACCCGCCGCCCGGCGGCATCGCGACCATCGCGGCCGAGCTGATGATCCGAGGGTCCACGGCGGCGCCCCGGGGCTGAACCGGCGGCCCGGGGGTGCCCCGGGTCCCTCTCGGGGCCCCGGGTCCCTCTCGGGGCCCCGGGTCCCTCTCGGGGCCTCTCCGTGCCGGCCCAGCAGTCCTAGGGACTCTCGTTTGGATCATGCCGGGCTCGCGGGGTCCGGACTGATCCAAACGAAAGACCCTAGCCCAGCAGTCCGAGCACCCGTCCCAGCGCGTCCGCGACCGGCTGGGCCACGGGCCCCAGGCTGCCGGCGATCTGGCCGAGCCGTGCCAGGGTGAGGCCGCGCTCGGTCATGGCCTCGCGGTCCAGGGCGAGCACGGGCAGGGTCTCTTCGACCGTACGGGCCTGGTCCGGCGTGAGATGGGCGCTGAGGTCACGGAGCCGGGCGGTCAACTCCTGCACTGCGGCGCGGAGTTCCGGGTCCTGTCCGGCTCCGACGATGCCGTAGTTGATCCCGATCACCTGCTCTCCCCGCTGGTTGAACACAGGGCCGTTGTAGGTCGTGTGGTGCGTCGGTTCGGTCATAGCTTGATCCCCGTGTTCGTCCCGCCGTTCTGGTTGAAGACGGGGCCGTTGTAGTTGTTCAACTCATGCACGTACGCCGTGAACTCGGCCTCCGGGTGGTTGATCGCATGGACGATCTGCCCGGCGATCGTCCGCAGCTCTTCGACGGTCGGCAGCGTCACGACCGCCAGGGAGCCGCCGGCCGTCTCCACGGCCAGGATCGGCTTCGCCGGTTCGAGGAGTTCCTTGATGAAGTAGATGGCCAGACCGATCGTGAAGACGAGGAACATCGGATTCCCGCTCTCCTTGATCTCCGTGTCACCGTCGCTCGCCGCGATCACCACCACATAGACGACGCCGGTGAGCGCCAGCCACTTCAGGAAGCTGAGGAAGGTCGCGCCTCGTTGCGGCTTGAGCTTCGTGGCCTCCACCCGGGTGAGGTTGTCCAGCGGGAAGGCCGCAGAGCCGATCCAGAGCATCCGGCGGTTGACCGAGACCTCCAGGACCCCGCCGGGGCGCGGCATCGGCGGTATGGGCGGCCGCTCCTGCGGAGGTCCGGCCGGAGGACTTGGCGGCGGTGTCGGTGGTGAGGCCGGCGGTGGCGAGGCAGGCGGCGCCGATGGTGGCCCGGACAGCCGTCCGGTCGGTGGCGTAGGTCTCTGCGGCTGCCCGAAGCTCCCTGTGGTGTCCATGTGCTCCCCCGTGCACTCGTTCACTCACCCCGCGCTCGCGGGAGCCCTATTAAGCAGCAACCCGGCTCCGCACGGCAGGCGAGAAGTGGCCATTTCCTGAATCCGCCGCCGCCCGCGGCCGGTGTCTGCGGGACCGGAGGGCGAAAGATGGGGGCGACTCCCCCATGCGCCCGCCCC
>NZ_JAAXYC010000040.1 GCF_018619185.1 Streptomyces sp. McG3
CACCCCATCACCCGACCCCGGCGAGACCGGTCCGGGCTGCCCCGGCGACACCCCGTCCCCCTCCCCGGCGGCTCCTTCTCCGGGCGAGGAGACCCCGGGCGGCCAGGACGGACCCGGCGATCCCTGTGCGCCGGGCGAAGGAGCCGGTGGCTGAGCCCGGTAGGGTCTGCGCGTTTCGCACCCGGCTCGGCACCGTCGCTGCCCGGGCCCGGATATGCGCGTCAGCGGGAAATACTCAGGTGGAATTCCGTTTACGCCGGGTACCCGGGAAGGTGAAGGCCCGCAGGGGTCCTTCACTATTCTGGGAGGAACCAGTGACGAAGAAGGTATTTCTGGCCGTGGTTTCGGTGTCTCTGGGGGCGGCCGCGCTCGTCGGATGCGGCGGGGAGAAGAGCGGCGACGAGGCGTTCGGGGGAAAGAGCGCGGACACGATCGCGGCGGACGCGGTCAAGGCGACGCGTGACGCGAAATCCTTACGGGTCACGGGAAACGCCCGGCAAAAGGGTGGGAACGAGATAGGTCTCGACTTCCATGTCGACGATCAGGACCGGTGCAAGGGCACGATGACCGGCCGGGGAGCCAAGGCCGACGTCCTCCAGGTCGGGCAGCAGGTCTATGTGCGCGGTGACAAGAAGTTCTGGCAGAACTCACTGCAGGGCAGGCCCGGTACCGACGGGGCGATCGAGCAACTGCAGGGCAAGTGGGTGAAGTCCGAACAGGGGCAGTCCGGCACCGAGGGAATGTGTGACAAGCAGGCGTTCCTGGCCTCGCTGGACAGCGACAAGTCCGAGCGGAAGGGATTGAAGAAGGGCGACACCACGGAGATCGACGGGAAGTCGGTACTGGCCCTGGAGAAGAAGCAGTCGGATGGTGAGAAGATCACCATGTACGTCGCCACCGAAGGTGAGCCCTATATCCTCAAAGCGGTCACCGAGGGCGGAGACGCACCGGGTGAGGTCGTGCTGAGCGATTACGACAAGAAGGTCGAGGCGCAGGCGCCGGCCGACGCTGACGTGGTAGACCCGAAGAAGATATCGTCCTGACCGGAAAAGCACATTGCGCGTGAGGCGTGATGCATGACGTCTTTCGCGCGGTGCGTTTCCGATCCCGGCACGCGGAGTTCCTTCCCCCTCCTCCGAGGGGGAGGGGGCCGGTGCCGTGGGACGGAACGCTCCGGGGTCACGCCCGCCCGGGATGGTCGCCGGGCCCGTGGGCCCCGCCGGTCAGGGGGGTGGGCGAGAGATCCGTCCGTTCCTCACCCGGCTCCAGCAAGGTGTCCGCGGGACCCACGATGAGCGGATCCGGGGCTCCTACGCCCTTCTCATCCTTGCTGTCGTAGTCGAAACGCCACAGAAGGCTGCGCATCGCCTCCAGCCGGCCGCGCTTCTTGTCGTTGTTCTTCACCACGGTCCACGGCGCGTACGCGGTGTCCGTGGCCCGGAACATCTCGACCTTCGCGGCGGTGTACTCGTCCCAGAGATCCAAGGAGGCCACGTCGGTCGGCGACAGTTTCCACTGGCGTACCGGGTCGACCTGCCGGATCGCGAAGCGGGTCCGCTGCTCACCGCGGGAGACCGAGAACCAGAACTTCACCAGCAGGACACCGTCGTCGACGAGCATCCGCTCGAACTGCGGGGCCTGCTTCAGGAAGTGCCGGTACTGCTCCGGTGTGCAGAAGTCCATCACCCGTTCCACCCCGGCCCGGTTGTACCAGGAGCGGTCGAAGAAGACGATCTCGCCGGCGGTCGGAAGATGCGCCACGTACCGCTGGAAGTACCACTGCCCGCTCTCCCGCTCGGTTGGCTTCTCCAGGGCGACCACGCGCGCCCCACGCGGGTTGAGCCGCTCGGTGAACCGCTGGATCGTCCCGCCCTTGCCCGCCGCGTCGCGGCCCTCGCACAGGACCACCAGCCGCTGCCCGCTCTCGCGGACCCACCGCTGGAGCTTCAGGAGCTCGATCTGAAGGAATCGTTTCTCCCGTTCGTACTCCCTGCGGCGCACCCGCCGGTCGTACGGATGGTTCTCCCGCCACGTCTCAAGAGGCCGGCCCTGTTCGTCGAGGAGCACGGGCTGCTCGGGGCGCCGGCCGTCGACGGTCAGTCCCTTCAGCAGCTCCGCGGGGTCGGTGTTCCGGTCGTCGTCGGTCATGGTCGTGTCCCCCGTTCGCTTCGCATGGTCCGGTGCGGCGGGAGAGGACCCACCCGCCGCGGATGAGCCCTCTCCCGCAGGTGAATGTTCCCCGACAATCGCCGGGCATGTCCGGGCGGGCGCGGGGAGCCGGGGTCAGCCGGCTGACAGCACCTCGGACAGGTCGAAGGAGACGACCTCCTCCAACTGCGCGTACGTACAGCCGGCGGGGGACCGGTCGGGCCGCCACCGACGGAACTGGGTGGTGTGCCGGAACCGGTCGCCCTCCATGTGGTCGTAGGCCACCTCGCACACCCGCTCCGGGCGCAGTGGCACCCAGGCCTGGTCCTTCTTGCCCGACCAGCGGTTCTGCGTCCCGGGCAGCCGGGACTGCTCGTGCGCCGCCGCCTCCGCCCAGGCGCCCCACGGATGCTCGGCGAACTCGACGCGCAGCGGCGCGAGTTCCTCGGCCAGCTCGGCGCGCCGCTTCATCGGGAAGGCCGCGCAGACCCCGACGTGCTGGAGCACGCCGTCGGCGTCGTACAGGCCGAGCAGGAGCGAGCCGACGACCGGGCCGCTCTTGTGCTCGCGATACCCCGCCACCACGACGTCGGCGGTCCGCTCGTGCTTGATCTTGTACATCGCCCGGGCGTCCGGCCGGTAGGGGAGATCGAGCGGTTTCGCCACGACCCCGTCGAGCCCGGCGCCCTCGTACCGTTCGAACCACTCCCGGGCGACCTCGATGTCCGTGGTGGCCGGGGCGAGGAACACGGGCGCGGACGCTTCCGAGAGCGCGGCCCTCAGCACCTCCCGCCGTTCCGCCTGCCGAGCGGGGAGGAGGGAGGTGTCGTCGACGGCGAGGACGTCGAAGGCGATGAGGCTCGCCGGGGTCCGCTCGGCGAGCAGCCGCACCCGGGAGTCAGCCGGATGGATGCGCTCGCCGAGCCGTTCGAAGTCGAGCCGCCCCTCGTGGGCGATGACGATCTCCCCGTCGATCACACAGCGCGGCGGGAGGTTCTCCCGTACGACGTCGACCAGGTCGGGGAAGTAGCGGGTCAGGGACTTGCCCGTGCGGCTGCCGATCTCCACTTCGTCGCCGTCCCGGTACACGATCGCCCGGAAGCCGTCCCACTTCGCCTCGTAGCTCATGCCCGGCGGGATCTTGGAGACCGACTTGGCGAGCATCGGCTTCACGGGCGGCATCACCGGCAGGTCCATGCGCCGATTCTGGACCGCGGCCCCGCCCGTGTCTCCCGATGTGCGGCATATGTGCGACCCGCCTACGGTGGCCGTCATGGGAGCAGCGGTGGAGCTGGACGCGGGCGGACGGGCCGTGAGGCTGTCCAACCCCGACAAGGTGTACTTCCCGGAGAAGGGCTACACCAAGAGGGACGTGGCCGAGTACTTCCTGGCGGTGGGGCCGGGGATCACCCGGGCCCTGAACCACCGGCCGACCACGCTCCAGCGCTTCGTCGACGGGGTGGAGGGCGACTTCTTCTACCAGAAGCGCGCCCCGAAGAACCTCCCCGAGTGGATCCCCACCGCCCGCATCGCCTTCCCCAGCGGTCGGCCCGCCGACGAGATCTGCCCCACGGAGCTCGCCGCCGTGATCTGGGCCGCCAACCTCGGCACCCTCACCTTCCACCCCTGGCCGGTCCGCGCCGGGGACACCGACCGCCCGGACGAACTCCGCATCGACCTGGACCCGCAGCCCGGCACCGACTACGCCGACGCCGTCACCGCCGCCCACGAGCTGCGCTCCGTCCTGGAGGACCACGGCGTACGGGGCTGGCCCAAGACCTCCGGCGGCCGGGGCATCCACGTCTTCGTGCCCATCGAGCCCGCCTGGACCTTCACCGAGGTACGGCGCGCCACCATCGCCGTCGGGCGGGAGCTGGAGCGGCGGATGCCCGAGCGGGTGACGACCGCCTGGTGGAAGGAGGAGCGCGGCGAGCGGATCTTCGTCGACTTCAACCAGACCGCCCGCGACCGCACCATCGCCTCCGCCTACTCCGTACGTCCCTTCCCGCACGCCCCGGTCTCCGCGCCGCTGCGCTGGGAGGAGATCGACGACGCCGAACCACGTGACTTCGACATCGTCACGCTCCCGGTGCGCTACGCCGAACTCGGCGACGTGCACGCCGACATGGATCAGGAGGCGTTCCGGCTCGACGCCCTGCTGGAGCTGGCCGACCGGGACGAGAAGGAGCGCGGGCTCGGCGACATGCCCTATCCGCCGGAGTATCCGAAGATGCCCGGTGAGCCCAAGCGCGTCCAGCCCAGCCGCGCCCGCCACGATGACGACGACGGCGAGATGGCGTGAGCGAGGGCGGTGGCCGGCACGGCGCGCACGGGCGGACTCCGACGCTCCGCGAGCGCTGGGAGGCGTACAGGAACAGCCCGTTCCTCCCCGCGACCGTCCTCGTCCTGATCGTCGCCGCGGCGGCCGGTCTCTTCGCCGGCTCCTACACGTACGCGATGGCCGACCCCACCCCGCACCGCATCCCCGCCGCCCTGGTCACCCGGCCGTCGGTGGAGCGGGGCGAGGCGTTCGTCGCGGGCATGGAGAAGGCCCTGGACGCCTCCCTCGAACTGCGCGACTACCCCGACGTCGCCGACGCCCGCCGCGCCATGGACGAGCAGAAGGTCTTCGCCATCGTGCGCGCGTCCGACGGGGGAGTGGCCCTCGACGTGGCCGGAGCCTCCGGCGCGTCCGTGGCCGAGCTGCTCGGCAAGGCGGGCCTGGAGGTGGGCGACGCCACCGGGGTCGAGGTCACGGTCCGGGACATCAAGCCGCTCCAGCGGGGCGACCCGCGCGGGCTCGCCCTCTTCTACATCTCGCTGGCCGCCGTGATCATGGGTTTCCTCGGCGCGATCCAGCTCAGCGTGCACGCCCACGGCCTGAACCCGGCCGAACGCATCGCCTTCACCGTCGCCTACGCCCTGCTTGGCGGCTTCGCCATCGCCGCGGCCGTGGACTGGTGGCTCGGGGCGGTGGACCTGCCGTTCGTCCAGTCCTGGCTGATCCTGGCGTTCACGATGTTCACCTCCGGCATGGTCTTCACCATGTTCAACACGTTGATGGGCCGCTGGGCGATGATCCCCACCTGGGGCGTCATGGTGCTGCTCGGCAACCCGTCCTCCGGCGGCGCGGTGTCCTGGCCGCTGCTGCCCTCGGCGCTCGGGCACATCGGCCGCTGGCTGCCGCCGGGAGCCTCCGTCAACGCCCAGCACACCGCCGTCTACTACCAGGGCCACCAGTTCGTCTTCCCGTACCTGGTCCTCGCCGGCTGGGCGCTGGTCTCCTGCACGGTGTTCTGGGTGTGGCGCCACCGACACCCCGGTGGCCGCGTCCGCACGCCGGAGCATGCGGACGCGGCCACCTGAGCGAGCCGTGCGGTCTACAGCTCCTTGATCCGGATGTCGCGGTACGAGATGACGTCGGTGACGCCGTGCACCTGGAGCCCGATGTAACCGGAGGCGAACCGCCGGCCGTCGGTGCCCGGGTCGTCGCCCCGCGGCGGCTCGAAGAGCTGGCCACCGGTGTTGTCGAACTCGTTGATCAGGACACCGTTGCGGTAGATCTCGTAGTGCTGGTCCACCACCTTGATCTCGTAGTCGTTCCAGGTGCCCTTCGGCGTGACCCCGGCGCCGCCGAGACCCACCCGGTCGAAGCCGTAAACCGAACCGGTCTTGTACATGTCGCCGTCCGGCCGGTCGTTGATCTGGATCTCATGGCCGTACTTGATGGCGACCCACTCCGGACGCGACTCCTCCGGGTGGTCGTGGACCTTCGGGAAGCGGACGAAGACCCCGCCGTTGGCGTTGCCGCTGCCGGGGGCGTCGTCCCGCCACTGGAGCTTGAGCGAGTAGTCGCCGTAGGCCCGGTTCGGCAGCCACAGCATGCCCATCCCGTCCACCGTGGTGGAGCTGGTGATGGAGCCCTCCTCCTCGTTCAGCTCGAACTTGCCGCCGCCCACGTGGCTCCACTTGGCGAGCGAGGCCGCCGTGCCGTCGAAGAGCTTGGTGTAGCCCTCGGACTGGCCCGGCTTCCCGATGCCCGACTGCTTGGCGGCCTGGTTGATCGCCCTGCGCTCGCGCTGGTCGATGACGCCGTCGGCCTTCAGCTTGTCGAGCACCGACGTCACGTGCTTGAGGAACAGCGCGTGGGAGGACCAGTCCTTCTCGTCCTCGATCAGCTCGTTGACCGTGCAGCGGTTACGGGTGATCCGGTTCGGGACGCCCGTGTCGACCGTGCCGACGAAGACGGTGTGCCGCTCGTCGAACTCCGCGCAGTTCGGCGCGGGAACCCCGCCGCCCTGGGCGATGGTGAACGACACCTTCTTCGCCTCGGAGGTGTTGCCCGCCTTGTCCGTCGCCCGGTGGGCGATGGAGTGGTGGCCGACCCGGTCGACGATCACCGGGGTGGTGTACGCCAGGTAGGGGCCGCCGTCGAGGGAGTACTCGACCTTGTCCACGCCCGAGTCGTCGTCGGTCGCCGAGACGGTCGCCTTGGCGCTGGTGATGAACGCGCCGTCGCTGTTCTTGTCGCCCTCGACCTTCACCGAGGTCTCCGGAGCCGTCTGGTCCTGCGACGGCGGCTCGACCACGGTGAAGTCGACGGACTTCTCGGCCGCCACGTTGCCCGACCGGTCGGTGGCGCGGTAACGGACCTTGTGCTCGCCCAGCTCGTGGACCATCACCGGTGCGGTGTACGGCTGCCACGCGCCGTCCGCGCCGAGCGCGTACTCGATGGTGTTGACGCCGGACCCGGTGTCGGAAGCGGTCACGGTGACCGTGGCCATTCCCAGGTACGCGCCCGCGTCGTCCTTCTCGCCCGAGACGGTCGCCGAGGTCTCCGGCGGCGTCTCGTCGTCGGTCGGCGGCGCGGCGACCGCGAAGTCGACGGATTTCTCCGCCGCCACGTTGCCCGCCTTGTCGGTGGCCCGGTAGCGGACCGTGTGGTCGCCGACCTCGTTCACCACGACGGGCGCGGTGTAGGGCTGCCACGCGCCGTCCGCCCCGAGGGCGAACTCGACGGTGTCGACGCCGGAGCCCGCGTCCGTGGCCTCGATGCCGACCGTGGCCTGGCCGATGTACGCGCCGTCACCGTTCTGGTCGCCGTCGACCTTCGCCGAGGTCGCGGGGGCCTCGGTGTCCTCGCCACTGCCTTCGGTGACGGTCAGGATGCCTTGCATCATGCCGTGGCCGGGGATCGTGCAGTGGTAGAAGTACCGGCCGGGCGACAGCGTGACCTCCACGCTGTGCTTGCCGCCCTCGGCGTCGCCCGGGTTGGCCAGGATGTTCAGCTGGACGTCGTTGTTGAACTCCGGGTCCGACACGCTGAACGTCAGCGTGTGCGGCATGCTCGTCGTGTTCCCGGTGGCCGTGCTGTTCTCGAAGACGATGGTCGCCTTGCCGGCCACCGCCGTCTTCGGCGCGGACAGATAGCGGTCGATCGGGTCGCCCGCGGTCCAGTTCAGCACCTGGTCGGCGGCGGCCGCCGGGGGAGCGTCGTCCCCCTTGCCGTACGCGGCCGTCGAGGTCAGTCCGAGGACCATCAGGAGGGAGGCCAGCAGGGCCACCCAGAAGCTCGGCGGGCGATGCCGTCCGCGTGTCAGGAGCGAGTGGTGTCTCACTTCGCCGCCGCCTTTCCGACGAGATCCTTGGCGGCCGGGGTCGCGGCGCCGCCCTTGTACGTCACGCGCCACAGCGCCGACTTGGGGTCGGAGGTGAAGAAGCCGCGCCCGTAGTCCAGGACGTACAGCGAGCCGTCCGGCGCGAACTTCCAGTCCATCAGGTTGCGGATGCCGTCCGCCCCGACCGGGATGATCTTCTTCAACGACTCGGCGTGCGTGGGTAGTCCGCCCTTGCCGACCGTCTTCGGGTCGGTGAGCACGGCGTGCCGGGGCTGGGTGTCGTCGTAGAAGTCGCCGACGAACCACTTGCCGTCCCAGTAGGCGGGCCACTTGGCGGTGGACTCGCTCTGCGCGTCGTAGCGGTAGACCGGGCCGTTCATCGTGGCCTGCCCGCCGCCCTTGAGCCAGGGGAGCAGTTCCTTGCTCTCCTCCGCCTTGTAGCTCGGTACGCCGTTCTCGTCGCGCGGGTAGTCGACCCCGCCGCCCTGCGGGGAGTACCAGATGGTGTTCGGGGTCACCGGCGGGATCTTGACCAGGCCGTCGTTGTGCGGCGACTCGTTCTTCGGGGCGTCGCAGTCGTACCAGCCCAGCGGCTTGCTCGGGTCGGGCAGATTACGGTCCCGGTAGGGCTGGTTGTTGCCCATGCAGTACGGCCAGCCGTGGTTGCCCGCCTTGGTGATCGCGGCGAACGTGTCGTACTTCGCCGGACCCCAGGTGGTGGACGGGGCGCCCGCGTCGGGGCCGACCCAGCCCGCGTACAGCGTGTCCGTCGCGGTGTCGATCGAGATCCGGGCCGGGTTGCGCACACCCATCACATAGATCTCGCCGCGGGTCTTCCCGCCGCCCTCGTCCGGCTCCTCGCCGGTGAAGAGGTTGCCGGACGGCAGGGTGTACGTGCCGTCGTCCTCCGGGTGGATCCGCAGGATCTTCCCGTTCAGGTTGTTGGTGTTGCCCGCGGTGCGCCGCGCGTCGGCGAAGCCGACGCCCTTGTAGTTCGGCTCCGGGTTGTTGCCGGAGTAACCACCGCTGAATCCGGAGGAGTTGTTGTCACCGGTCGCGATGTACAGGTTGTCCTGCGAGTCCCACGCCAGGCCACCGCCCGCGTGGCAGCAGCTGTTGATCTGCACCGGCCAGCCGAGCAGCACCTTCTCCGAGGCCAGGTCCAGCTTGTTGGTCGCGGAGTCGAAGGTGAAGCGGGAGACCTGACGGGTCGCCATGCGCTTGTCGCGGTCGATCTTCGCGTGCGGGGTGTAGTGCAGATACACCCACCCGTTGGACGCGAAGTCCGGGTCCAGCTCGATGCCGAGCAACCCCTCCTCGACCTTGACCAGTTCGTCGCCGCCGCCCTTGTTTCCGAAGACGTCCAGCGCACCCGCCAGGGTGACCTTCCCGGTCTTCGGGTCGTAGACGTGGATCTCGCCCTTGCCCTTGCCGATGTTCGGGTCGTTCCAGTCGATGACGACCGGGACGGAGCTGTCGGCCCCGCCGCGCCCGATGTAGAAGACCCGGCCGTCCGATGCGGTCACCAGACCGTGCGGCTCGCCGATCTGGTCGTTCTGGCCCGGCTGGTTGGGCTGGGTGACGCGCTCGGCGGTGTAGTTGGAGGTGATCGTCGCCTTGCAGTCGGCCTGCGAGGTCCGGTTCGTCCAGGCGAGGGCGCCGCGCAGATGGTCGCGGAAGTCGGTCTCCGCGAAGCTGTCCGCCGTACCGCCCATGGCGGTGTAGAAGGACCGGCCGCCGTCGTAGTCGCGGCACCAGGAGACCGGGTGGTCCCAGCCGTTGGCGCTCGCGCCCGGCTTGTACGTCAACTCCCGCACACGCGCCACGGTGTGCACCTCACCGGACGGGTTCTTCGTCCAGTTCAGCCACTTGTCGGGGCGCTTCCACTCCAACGGCAGGTTCTTGGTGGCCGGGTGGACCCGGTCACCGATCTCCACCGTCGCCCGCTGCGCGGACGTCGGGCTGTTCGCCGCGGGACGCGCTCCGACCAGTCCGGTGAACCAGTCCGAGTACGGCTCGGTCCGCGCCGCGTCATGGATGCCGAGGAAACCGCCGCCCGCCTCCATGTAGGCCTCCAGGCCCGCTTCCTGCTCCGGGTCGAGGACGTCGCCCCCGCCGGTCAGGAAGACGACGGCGTGGAACGAGCCGAGCCGCTTGCCGTTGGTGAAGACCTTCGGGTCGGACGTGGCCACCGTGGTGAACCGGCCGGCCTCCGGGCCGCTCAGCCCGATCTTCTCGATCGCCGCGATCCCGGCGTCCGTGTACGGAGCCTCGTCGCCGGCCGACGCGTGGAAGACCAGCACCTTGACCTGCTTGGCCGCGCCGGGCGGAGACGGCAGGGACAACGTTGTCGCCATCTTCTCCACCAGGGCCCGGTCCGGCGACGGATCCGCGCTGGCCGGGCCGCCGCTGCCCAGCATGGACACGGTCAGTGCGCCGGCCGCCACGGCCGCCGCGAGGCCGCGTCGTGATCTGGACCGGTGATGTGATGCGCGCTGCATGTGGTCACCCACCCCTCTGTGGTCACTGCACCTCTCGGTGACTGTGGCTTACTCACTCTTCGTCAGTACCTCTTGATTCACTGCGACAGCGCACGAAGCTAGACCTCTTTTCGCGGTCCGCCAATAGGTATGGCAGCAATCGTGTGAACTTTGTCCTGGGTGTGGATAAACGGGGATGCCCCGGCTACGGTGTGGCCCGTTCCGGGATCCCGTGAGCGCCGTTCCGTTTCGGCGGCATCGCCAGTTTCCTTATCGCAGTGGGGAGTTCGACATGGACCGAAGGACCTTCAGCCGGCGGATGCTGGTCGGCGGCGCAGCCGCGGCGGCGACCGGCGTGACATCGTTGTCGCTCGGGGCGGTGGAGGCGAGCTCCGCCGAGAACCCGCCGCGCACGGCTCCGGCCGGCGGTGTGGTGCGCCGACTGAAGATGTACGCCGAGAAGTTGCCGAACGGCGAGCTGGGCTACGGTTTCGAGAAGGGCAAGGCCTCGATCCCCGGCCCCCTCATCGAGCTGAACGAGGGCGACACGGTCCACATCGAGTTCGAGAACCTCACCGACGTCGACGCCAGCCTCCACGTCCACGGCGTCGACTACGACATCGCCAACGACGGCACCCGGATGAACAAGAGTCACGTCGAGCCCGGCGGCACCCGTACGTACACCTGGCGCACCCATGCCCCGGGCCGCCGCAAGGACGGCACCTACGAGCCGGGCAGCGCGGGCTACTGGCACTACCACGACCACGTCGTCGGCACGGACCACGGCACCGGCGGCATCCGCAAGGGGCTGTACGGGCCGGTCGTCGTGCGCCGCAAGGGCGACATCCTGCCCGACCAGACCTGCACGGTCGTCTTCAACGACATGATGATCAACAACAAGACGGCCCACAACAGCGTCAACTTCGAGGCCACGGTGGGTGACCGGCTCGAATTCGTGATGATCACGCACGGTGAGTACTACCACACCTTCCATATCCACGGTCACCGCTGGGCGGACAACCGGACCGGCATCCTCACCGGCCCCGACGACCCGAGCCGGGTCATCGACAACAAGATCTGCGGCCCCGCGGACTCCTTCGGCCTCCAGATCATCGCGGGCGAACGCGTGGGCGCGGGCGCGTGGATGTACCACTGCCACGTCCAGAGCCACTCCGACATGGGGATGGCCGGGCTCCTGCTGATCAAGAAGGCCGACGGCACCATTCCGGGCTACGAACCCCACCACGCGGCGGGCGGCGCGGAGAAGAAGGCCGAGGAGAAGAGCGGCACGAAGAGCGCCGGGGAGAAGGCCGGGAAGGGCGCCGGGGAGCACCAGCACTGACCCCGTCCGTGCCCTCGTTGGGCACGGGGCCCGCGGAGGGGGCGGGCCCCGTCACGGACGGCGGGCGTCGGGCGGGCCCGGTCAGGGGCGGCGGGGGTGGTCCGCGAGCCGCCGCTGCTCCTCCTCGACGATCCGCCGGGCCAGTTCGGCGTCGGAGACGTCCACCGCGTCCGGGGTGGTCTCCGCGAGATCGCTGCGGCGGGCGTACGCGTCGAAGAGCCGGTCCTTGCGGGCCAGCAGCTCCACCAGGCGCTGGTCGACGCTGTCCGTGGCCAGCAGCCGGTGCACCTGGACCGTGCGCACCTGGCCCATCCGGTGCGCACGGGCGACGGCCTGGTGCTCCAGCGTGGGCTTGATCTGCGGCTCGCAGAGGATCACCACGGAGGCGGCCTGCATGTTCAGACCGGTGCCCCCGGCCTGGATCTGGCTCAGCAGCACCGCGTGCCCGTTTACGGCGGAGAAGGCGTCGACGAGCTCCTGCCGCCGGGCCGGCGGGACGCTCCCCGAGAGCGGCCCGAAGGCGTCCGGTCCCAGGGCCTCGCCGACGGTCGCGAGGACCTCGCGGAAGTAGGAGAAGACGACCACCTTCAGGCCGGTCTCCCGCGCCTCGTCGACCAGTTCGCGCAGCCGCTCCAGCTTGGCGGAGGACCCGGGCGCGGCGTAGGCGGCCCGGCGCATCCGCATGAACCGCCCCGAGGCGACCGCCTCCCGGTAGGCGTCCCGGTCCCCGGAACCGAACTCCTCCCACTCGTCCACGTGGACCAGCGCCGGGAGTTCGGCCAGCACGTCGGCCTGGTTGCGGCGCAGATAGGCGGGGGCGACGGCCCGGCGGAAGGCTCGTGAACCGGCCGCGCCGTGCGTACCGCTGACCGACGGTGCGAGTTCGGGGCGGAGTTGGCGCACGAGGCTGCGGAACTCCTCGACCCGGTTCTCCATCGGGGTGCCCGTGAGGAACAGCACCCGCTCCACGTGCTCCGCCCAGCCGGCGACCGCCCGCGACCGGCGGGCCGCGGGGTTCTTCACGAAGTGGGCCTCGTCCACGACCAGCATCCCGGGCCGCACCGAGGCCGCCGCCCCGGGCAGCAGGTGCAGCGCGTCGAACGTGGTCACCGCCACCCCGCCGTTCTCCCGCCAGTCCGCGAACGCCTCGGTCCGCTCCGCACCGTGCACCGGCACGGCGCGCAGGGTGGAGCGGGCCCGGATCTCCCGGGTCCAGTTGATCAGCACGCTCGCCGGGCAGACCACGAGGAAGTGGCTCTCGCCGTGGGCGGCGAGATGGGCGAGCGCCGCGATGGCCTGCACGGTCTTGCCGAGCCCCATCTCGTCCCCGATGACGACCCGCTTCTGCGCCAGCGCGAAGCGCGCCCCGAACGCCTGGTAGCCGCGCAGGGACACCCGCAGATGCGTGTCGTCCAGGCGCAGCGCGCGTACCCGGTCCGCGATCCCGGCGGGCAGGAACCCCTCGGCGGCGTCCCGGTCCGGACCGCTGCCGGACAGCTCGGCGAGCAGGCTGTAGTACTCGGCGGACCGCAGCTCGAAGTCCACCCAGGCCTCGGCGGGCGACGCCGGTGACCGCAGCAGGTCGGCCGACGCCTGGGCGAAGAGCACCGGCAGCTCCCGCTCCACGGCGTCCGCCACGGCCGCGTGCACCGAGCCGACGGCCTCGCGCGCCCGCGCCCGCGCCTCCCGCCCCGTGAACAGCATGCGCAACCGGCTCCCGGCCGGTGCGGCCGCCACCACCGGCGGCCCGAGCCGCTCGGCGAGCCGGCGGGCCGCGTCCACCGCCCGCCGCGCGTCCGCACCGGCCTCGGCCAGCCGGTGCAGGGCGACGACCAGCGCGGTGCTGGTGTCGTCCGGGGCGTCCACGTCGATCCGCACCGAGACGGTGTCCCGCACGGCGTGGGCGAGCTGCGCGGCGGCGGCCAGCGCCTGATCGGCGGTGTGCGCACCGACGCCGGGGAGCTGCCGGAGCTCGTAGCGGTCCGTGCCGTGGACCTGCCCGACCGTGCCGAACCCGGCCTGTTCCAGCGCCCCGAGACGCAACCGCCCCTCCGTGACGTCCTTGAGCCGGGAGACGGGGATGGCGGCCAACTCCCGGCCCACCAGCGAGTCGAGCAGCGGATCGAGCACGGAGCGTACGGCGTCCACCGCGTCTCTCCGGTCCGCCGGCACGGCACGGGCGCTCTCCAGGAGCCGCTCCGCCCGGGCGAGCAGCTCCCGGACCGCGCCGCCCGTCGGCACCGGGCCCGCGGCGGCCCCGTGCGCGCGTGTCCCGAGGGCCGTGCCGCCCGCCGCCCCGCTCTGCTTCATGTGCGTCCTTCTGTTCCCGGAGGGTGTCCTACCGCTCCGGGACCGGTGTCTCACTGCCCCGGGACCCACTCCGTCGGCTTTCCCGCCATCGTGCCACGCACCGCCGACAGGCCCCGGGCGTGCACTCCGACAGTCGCGCGACGCGTCGGGCGGCAGGGCGCTACGCCCCGGCGGGCGGGCGGCGTTCCGCGGGGGAGAGCAGCAGCACCTCCAGGGCCCGGGCGCAGGAGCGGGCCTCGGCCAGCAGCCACTCGGTGCGCTCGGGAGTGATCACCTCCGGCGTGGCCCGAACGGCGAGGGCGAAGCGGGCGTGCCCCGCACCGTCGAGCACCGGCACGGCCAGGGTCCGCACCCCGAGCGCCGACTCACCGTCGTTCAGGGCGTACGCGTCGGCCCGCACGCGTGCCAGCTCCCGCTCCAGGGCGACGGGGTCGACGATGGTGCGGTCGGTGAACGCGGGCAGGGGCGGCAGCGAGCCGGGGCCGCCCTCGCCCGGCCGGGCCCAGGCCAGCAGCACTTTGCCCAGCGCCGTGGAGTGCAGCGGCCTGCGCAGCCCCACCTTCGGGGTGACGGAGCCGCCGGCCACGATCACCGCGTGCGGCCCGCCGCGCAGCGCGAGGTCCGCCGTCGCGCCGGTCCGCTCCGCCAGGTCGGCGAGCTCCGGCGCGGCCAGATGCAGCCCGCGCTGGTGGTACGACAGCCGGCCCAGCTCGGTCACGGCGGGGCCGAGACGGTAGCGCGACGTGCGCGGATCCTGCTCCAGGAAGCCGGCGGCGAGCAGCGTCCGGGCGAGCCGGTGGGCGGTGGAGACCGGGAGTCCGAGGCGACGGGCCAGGTCCGACGCGCTGAGGTCGGGGCCGTTGTCGTGGAAACAGTGCAGGACGTCGAGGGCCCTCCGGACCGCCTGGGCGCCGCCCGGGGCGCGTGCTGCCGCGGTCTCGGTCATATCGGTTCACTCTCCGCTCGTGACAGGGGAAGGGCGCTCCATCGTTGCCACATTACGGGAGCGGGGAAGGGGTTCATCCCTGATGAGAAACACGCCGTTCACATGGAATCCCACATCATGGGAAGCGAGTTGTCGGCCCGTCCGGATCCGTGGCAGGCTTCGGCCGTCCCCACCGACGAGCGGAAAGGAGCCGTGGACCATGTCCGGACGCACCGTCGTGCCGTCAGCCTCCGCCCCCGGCGTCCCGGTGCCGCTCGCTCTCACCGCGCGCCGCCACATCGACCTGGCCCGCGTCTCCAGCGCCGCCTGTCGCTGACCGCCGCCGTACACCGCACGCCGCGCACCCGGCCGCCGACCCGGTTCCGTCCGACACTCCGGTTCCGTTCCACGGTCCGGTAGCCCCCGGCCGATCCGCGGCACGCTCCGCCTCCCGCGTCCGCGCGAACGGTCCCCCAGCCGCGCACCACCCCGCGCCCCGCTTCCACGGGCGTAGCGGGGCGAGCCGGGCTGGACGGGGCGCGTACGGCAGCCGCGCACCGCATCGCACTCCTCGCCGTTCACCAGCCTCCGCCCCGCCCGCTCAGCCGAACCTCCCGGGAAGACACCTCCATGACGCATGCCGCCGTCCTGCCCCGCACCCTCTGGTTCACCCGTTGTCCCGTGCCCACGGCCACCGGCATCGCCGCCGACCGGCGGTGGCTCACCGACGAGTTCGCCCGGGACGGCATCGCGGTGCGCTCCTTGCAGGACGCCGAACCCGACGCCGACCCCGCCGCGCACTACACCCACGCCCTGCCCGGCCTCTTCCGCGAAGGCGGCAACGTTCCCGCCCTCTGGGCGCGTTCACGCGGCGAGCGGACCCGGCTCATCGGCCTCACCTGGATCGAGGAGCGCCAGAGCATCCTGGTCGCCCCCGGCTCCGGTCTGCGCGGAGCCGCCGCCCTGCGCGGATCGAGGATCGCCCTCCCGGTCCACTCCATCGCCATCGACTTCTGGCGGGCCATGGCCCTGCGCGGTTTCGAGGGAGCCCTCGCCTCCGCGGGCCTCGGCCTCGCGGACGCCGTCCCGGTCGACGTACCGGCCGACGGTTCCCGGGAGCAGTGGTCGGCCGAACTGGCCGCGCTGCGCCGGGGAGACGTCGACGCGGTGTACGTCAAGGGAGCCCTCGCCGTCGAAGCGGCCCGCCGGTCCGGCGCGGAGGTGGCCGTCGACCTCGACGACCTGCCCGACCCCGCCTTCCGGATCAACAACGGCACACCCAGGCCCATCACCGTCCACCAGGATCTGCTGGACGAACACCCCGGGCTCGTCGACCGCTTCCTTGCCGTCCTGCTCCGGGCCGCCGACTGGGCCGCCGACCGGCCGGACGAGGTCGACCGGATCCTCGGCGCCGAGACCGGTGCCGGGGCCGAAGGGGTCGCGGGCGCCTACCTCCCCGGCACCCACCGCACCCTTCACCCCGACCTCTCGCCACGCCGCCTCGCCCTGCTCGCCGCACAGGAGAAGGCCCTGCGCGCCCACGGCTTCCTCCCCGAGGCCGTCGACATCGACTCCTGGGCCGACCCCGCACCGCTCCGCCGTGCCGCCGCGTTGAACGGCATGCCCGCACTTCCGCCACCCGTCACTCCCTGACCCCGAGGACCTCCGCCATGCATGTCACCCGACCACTCCGTACCACCGCTCCGGCCGCCCTGCTCACGGCCGGCGCACTCCTCGCACTGAGCGCCTGCGGCACCTCCGAGGCGGACAGCACCGGCACCAACGGCTCCGGTTCCGGGAAGACCGTCGAGGTGCGCGTCCCGGACCCCGGCAACTCCGGCGTCCTCGCCCTCGGCAAGAAGGACGGCAGCCTGGACAAGGCCCTGGGCAAGGTCGGCGCGAAGGTGAAGTGGACCGGCAGCGCCGGACCCTTCGCCCCGGCGGCCCAGGCGATGAACGCCGACCAGCTGGACATCGCCACCGGCTCCATCACCTCCGGCATCACCTCCCTCGCGCAGCGCCCCGGCTTCCGGTTCTTCACCGCCGTCGACCCGGACGCCGCGGGCGAGGGCATCCTCGTCCGTGACGGCTCCGGCATCGACTCCGTCACCGACCTCGTGGGGAAGAAGGTCGCCGTCAACCAGGGCGGCACCGGCGAGTACCTGCTGCTCAAGGCGCTGGCCAAAGCGAAGATCCCGGCGGAGAAGGTGGAACGGGTCTACCTCCGGCCCGACCAGACCGCCGCCGTCCTCAACGCCGGACAGGTCGACGCCTGGGCCGTCTGGGCCACCTACGCGGTCGCCGAGATCGGCGGCGGCAAGGCGCACTTCGTCGCCGACGGCGCGGCCATCGGCTCCGACAACTACAGCCTCAACGCCGTACGCACGGGCTTCGCCGAGCAGCATCCCGAGATCGTCCGGGCGCTCTACGACTACCTCCACGAAGCCAGCGCCAAGGAGAAGAAGGACCCGGCCGCCTACCTCAACGTCTTCACCGACGTCGGTCCGACCGCCGTCACCGGCAAGGCGAAGGAGGTCCAGACCGAGATCACCGCCCAGGCCGGCACCGTCGACCCGATCGGCCCCGAGGACATCGCCCGCTTCGAGGCGGTCGCCGCCTTCTACGCCGAGCAGAAGGTCACCGAGGAGAAGGTCGACGTGGCCGCCCACCTCCTCGACGTGGAGAAGCTGACATGAGCGTGACCCCGGCGGCCGGCCCGGAGGGCCCTCCCCGCACGGACGCCCCCGGCACCGGCGACGCTCCGCCCCCCGGACTCGTCGCCCCTCGCCCGCAGCTGCGCAGCCCCCGCAGCCGTTCCTACGCCGTCACGGTGCGGGCGCTCGGCCCGGTGGTCCTGCTCGCCCTGTGGTGGGCGGCCTCCGCGACCGGGCTGCTGACCGCCGACGTCCTGGCCTCACCGGCGGAGGTGTTCCGCGCGGTGGGTGAGCTCTGGGGCAACGGGCAACTGCCCGACGCCCTCACCACCTCGCTGACCCGGTCCGGTCTCGGCCTGGTCATCGGCCTCGCCGCCGGACTCACGCTCGGCATCGTCACCGGATTCACCCGGCTCGGCGACGAACTCCTCGACTCCTCCCTCCAGACCCTGCGCACCATCCCCTTCCTCTCCCTCGTCCCGCTGTTCATGGTCTGGTTCGGCATCAACGAGACCGCGAAGATCCTCCTCATCGCCGTCGCCACCACCTTCCCCATGTACGTCTCCGCCTCCAGTGGCGTCCGCACCACCGACCCGAAGCTGATCGAGGCGATGCGCGCCTTCGGGATGAGCCGGCTCGGCATCGTCCGCGAAGTCGTCCTGCCCGGCGCGCTGCCCTCGCTCCTCGCCGGACTGCGGCTCTCCATGACGCTCAGCGTCATCGCCCTCATCGCCGCCGAGGAGATCAACGCCACCGCGGGCATCGGCTATCTGATGTCCCAGGCCCAGAGCTACGCCCGCACCGACATCCTCGCCGTCTGCATCCTCGTGTACGGACTCCTCGGCCTCACCGCCGACATCCTCGTCCGGCTCCTGGAACGTGTCCTGATGCCGTGGCGCACCCCGCAAGGAGCCCGCCGATGACCCGTGACAGGAAAGGGACCACAGCCGTACGGGTACGGGGGCTGCGCCGGGTCTTCGGCAGCCGCGCCGTGCTCGACGGACTCGAACTCGAGATCGCACGCGGGGAGTTCGTCGCGCTCCTCGGCGCCAGTGGCAGCGGCAAGACGACACTCCTGCGCATCCTCGGGGCGCTGGACGGGGCCGACGGGGGAGAGGTGCTGGTGCCCGAGAGCCGCACGATCGTCTTCCAGGAACCCCGCCTCGTACCGTCCAAGAAGGTCCTCGCCAACGTGACCGTCGCCCTGCCCGGGTCCCGTACGCCGGACGGGCTGAGGGCGCTCGCGGAAGTCGGCCTGGAAGGGCACGCCGGGGCCTGGCCCGCCACTCTCTCCGGCGGCGAGGCCCAGCGGGTCGCCCTCGCCCGCGCCCTGGTGCGGGAACCCGAACTGCTCCTGCTGGACGAGCCGTTCGCCTCGCTGGACGCGCTGACCCGGCTGAAGATGCACGACCTGGTCGACGAACTGTGCCGCAAGCACCGCCCCGCCGTGCTCCTGGTCACCCATGACGTCGACGAGGCCGTGCGGCTCGCCGACCGGGTGGCCGTCCTGCGCGACGGGCGGCTCGTCACCGACGAGCGCGTCGCCGTCGACCGCCCCCGCGACCCCGGAGACCCGGCCTTCGCCGCACTGCGCCGACGCCTCCTGGACGATCTCGGCGTCCCCGCCGCGCCGGGAGCCGCCACCGGGTCCGCCCCAGGACCCTCGACCACGCCCGCCCCGCTCTCCGTCGGAGTGATCTGAATGACCATCACCATCGGTGTCCACGCCAGCAATCCGTCCCTCTACCACCTCTACCACCTCACCAGGCACGGCTTCGCCCAGCAGGAGCTGGAGCCCCTCGGCGAGAGCGTCGCCTTCCATCCGTACAGCAACGGCGTCCGCACCGGCGAGCTGCTCAGCCGCGGCGTCATCGACTTCGGCGGCACCGGCTCCACCCCGCCCGTCACCGCCCAGGCCGCGGGCCACGACCTCGTCTACACCGCCGTCTCCGCCCCGCGCCCCGAGCACGGCGCCCTGCTGGTCCCCGAGGACAGCCCCCTGCGGACGGCCGCCGACCTCAAGGGTGCGAGGGTCCACCTGGCGATCGGCTCCTGGCAGACGCACCTGATCGCCAAGGCGCTCGACGACGCGGGACTCTCCTACGCCGACGACATCACCGCCGAACGCTCCACCGAGGACAGCGAACAGCTCCTGCGCACCGGAGCCGTCGCCGCCTGGGTCGCGCAGGGACCGCAGCTCGCCGCGGCCCGCCGCACCGGCGGGCTGCGCACCCTGATCCGTACCGGCGACGTCATCACCGACCGCTCCGTGTTCTTCACCCGGCGCGACCTCGCCGAACAGCGGCCCGAGATCATCGAGGCCCTCACCCGCGCGCTCCGGCGGGCGGACGACTGGGCCGCCGCCCACCCCCGCGACGCCGCGCGGATCGCCTCCGCCGACCTCGGCGGCACGGTCGACGACTGGGAGAGCGCCCTGGCCGCCCTGCCGTGGCGGATCGAGGCGGTCGGCGACGCGTTCCTCGCCGAACAGCAGGAGGCCGCCGACATCTTCCACCGCACCGGCTTCATCGAGCGCCCGGTCACCGTGGCGGACGCCGTCGCCCACGCGCCCGTGAAGGCGGTCTGAGGGACGTGGCCACCGAAGTCCTCTGGTACATCATCCCGCGCGAAGGCGCCTACCCCTGGGAGCCGGCCGGCCGGCGCCCCGTCGACCTCGGCTATCTCAGCAGGCTCGCCGGAACGGTCGAACAGCTCGGCTACAGCGGTGCCTTGCTCGCCACCGACCTCTACGACGTCTGGCCGCTCGGCAGTGCGCTGGCCGCGTCCACCAGCACCCGGTTCAAGCCGCTGCTCGCCGTCCACCCGGGGCTGATCTCACCGACCCTGCTCGCCAAGATGGCCCTCAGCTTCGACACCCTCTTCGGCGGGCGGCTGCGCTTCAACGTCGTCAACGGATCCACCAAGTCGCTCCAGGAGTACGGGCTCCATGTGGAGCACGACGAGCGGTACGAGCTGAGCGCCGAGTACTGGTCGATCGTGAAGCGGCTCACCGCGGGCGAGGTGTTCGACCACCGCGGACGCTTCTACGATCTGAGGGACGCGGGCGCGTCCTTCCGCGAGCTGAAGCCCGTCCAGGACCCGCACATCCCGCTCTGGTTCGGCGGCTCCTCCGACCCCGGCATCGAGATGGCCGCCGAACACGTGGACGTCTTCCTCACCTGGGGTGAGCCGCCGCACCTGCTGAAGGAGAAGCTGGAGCGGGTCAGGGCGCGGGCCGCCGCCCACGGACGCACCCTGCGCGTCGGGCTGCGGCTCCACCTCATCGTCCGCGACACCGAGGACGCGGCCTGGGCGGCGGCCGACCGGCTGCTGGACGTCACCAGCGAGGCCACGTACGCCCGGCAGCTCGGCGACCGGGCGGGCGAGGACGGCGTCGGCTGGCAGCGGCAGTTCCGCCAGCACGGCGGCAGGGTCCCCGCCCGCGCACGGGAGCTGGAGGTCCACCCCAACATGTGGCCGGGCATGAGCCTCTTCCGGCCCGGTCCCGGCACGGCGGTCGTCGGCTCCACGGCCCAGGTCGTCGAACGCCTCCGGGAATTCGAGGACTTGGGCGTCGACACCTTCATCCTGTCCGGCAACCCCCTGCTGGAGGAGGCCTACCGCGTCGCCGAGACCGTGCTCCCGTCCCTCGACGTACGGCGCTGAACGACATCGCCCGACGGCCGGGGCGACGCACCGGTCCAACGCTTGGCCCCGGCACCCCGGAGCTGTCTACGCTGAGCCGCGCGACCGAAGCGATCACCGTCGGCCCCGGCTCCCACCGGACCGCCCGGAGCCGGGGCCCCGCGGCTCCGCCGGTGTATCGCACCCCGGTCGGCCCCGCGCGGACTGCGGTCGTCGGCGCCCGGTGCCAGACTCGGAACGAGAGGAACCACCCGGCAGCACAGGACGAGCAGGATCACCCGGACCGACTGAGGAGCACGCCATGATCAGCCCCACCTTCCTCGACGGAGCGCCCAACTGGGTCGATCTCGGCACCCCCGACCTCGACGGGGCCACCGCCTTCTACCGGGAGCTGTTCGGCTGGGGCCTGATCCCCGGCGGCCCCGAGGTCGGCGGCTACGGAATGCTCACCCTGGACGGCCGGTACGTCGGCGGTGTGATGACGGTGTCGGAGGAGGAATCGCCCAGCGCCTGGTCGGTCTCCTTCCAGTCGCCCGACATCGCCGCCACCGCCGAGGCGGTGGAGCGGGCGGGCGGTGCCGCCGCTTTCGAGCCGATGGACGTGCTGGACTTCGGCAGCATGGGCGGCTTCACGGACCCGGCCGGGGCGTATTTCGGTGCCTGGCAGCCGAAGGAGCACCCCGGCTTCGGCGTCGTCCAGGAGCCCGGCTCGTTCCTCTGGGCCGAGCTGTACACCTCCGACGTCCCGGCGGCGGCGGCGTTCTTCAGAACCGTCTTCGGCTGGGGGACCGACCAGTTGAAGGTGGAGGGCACCGACTACACCTACACCACCGTCCATCCGGCCGGCGCCGGCCCGGACGCGTCGTTCGGTGGCCTGGTCCGGATGGGCGACGTCCCGTCCGAGGCCGCCCGTGGCCCGCACTGGCTGCCGTACTTCGCCGTGGCCGACGTCGACGCCACGGTGGCCGGGGCGAAGCGGCTCGGCGGCACGGAGACCCTGGCCGCCATGGATGTGCCCGGCGTCGGCAAGATGGCCAACGTCGCCGATCCGTACGGGGCGGTCTTCGCGGTCATGCGGCCCGAGCCGAGGCAGTAGCCAACGGCGGGGACCGCGGCCCCGGAGGCTCCGGCGCGTACCCCGTGGGCGCTTCCGGAGCGGATTGATGAATCGTTGATCAGTCGTTTATCGCCACCGGGCACCGTGTGCACCATGCTGATCAACACCGTGACCGACGACGCGCTCGCCTGGCAGGAGTCCGCGTTGTGCGCGCAGGCCGGGCCCGAGTTCTTCTTCCCGGCCCCGGGCAGTTCGACCCGCGAGGCCAAGCAGCTGTGCAACGCCTGCGAAGGCCGACTGGCCTGCCTGGAGTACGCCCTCGCCAACGACGAGCGGTTCGGCGTCTGGGGCGGGCTGTCGGAGAAGGAGCGCGAGCGGCTGCGCAGAGAAGGCCGCGACCGGGGCTGAACGCCCCCCACGCACCGTAAACCCTTGGGGTGTTCGGGGCGGGCCCGGCACAATCGGGCCATGACCGACGCACCGCCCCTCGTCCTCGCCGCCGCCCTGCTCGACGCGCTCGAACCGCTGTCCCACGTGGGGCGCATGAGCGAACTGGCGGTCAGAGCGGGCCGACTGGCCGCCCAGGGGTCGCTGCGCGCCGTCCTCGACGAACTGGAGGACGGCGATCCGTACGAACGCCGGATCGCGGTGATCGCCGCCGCGGTCGGCCGGGACGCCGAGTGGATCGGGGCGCACCTCGCCGACGAGGACGCCGTCGTGCGCGGGCACGCCCTGCGCGCCGCGCGGACACTCGGGGTGCCGGACACGGCGTACGAGAGGGCCTTCGCCGACGCACCCGCCGCCGTGCGCCGCCACCTCGTGCGGGCGATCGTCGCCGACCGCCGCACCGCGCTCGCCGACCGCCTGGTACTCGCCGAGCGCGACACCCACGGCGACATCGAGGCGGCCCGACTGCTGCCCGGCTGCTCGGCCACGACGGTCAGGACGCTGCTGCCCGAACTGCGGCGTTCCACGGCCTGCTGGTCCTCGCTCGGCCACCACCACCCCGGACCGGTCCTGGACTCCGCCGAGGAGGACCTGGCCGGACTTCCCGCGGCGGCCCGGGACGCCTGGTGGCACGGGTACGGACAACCCCGGGGCATCGCCGCCGCGACCCGGGCCTTTCCGCACCGGGTGCTCGACCTCCTCGAACGGTTCGGCCCCACCCGGCTCCCGGCGGTGCTCGACGCCCCCCTCGGGCAGCTCGTCGCCGCCGATCCGGTCAGGCTCGCCCGCCTCGCGATCAGGCCGGACGTCTGCGCGCGCGTGCTCCACGTGCTCAGCGGGAACCGGCTGCGCCGCCTCGTCCGCGCCCTGCCCGACACCCTGCTCGTCGAACTGGGCCGCAGCGCTCCGGACCCGGCGGGCCAGGTGCCCCGGATCCTCCGCGCCCTGCCGCCCGGCCGTCGCGCCGCACTCCACGAGGCGGTCACCGAGGAGAGGGGCGGGGGAGCGGCGGCGGCCACCGTCGACGCCCGGCTCCTGGACGCGCTGCCCCGCAACCGGGTCGCGGCCGTGGCCCGGCGGGCGGTGGACCGGGCCCGGGCCCGCGGTGACGACGCCGCCGTCCTCGACGCCGTGTCCCACCTCCCCTTCGACGAGGGACGCGAACAGCTCCTGACCGCCACCCGCGGGCCCGCCGCCGACGACCGCGCCACGGCCTGGGCGCTGCTCGTCGCCGGTGCGGGCCGCTCCGGTGATCCGGCCTCCGTCGCCACCGTGCTGGAGGACCTCCTGCGGCTGCGCAACGAGCAGGACCCCGTCCGCTCCACCGCCCTCACCGCCCTGGCCGGGGTGAAGCCCGCGCTCTTCACCGACGCGGTGGAACCACTGCTCGACCGCATCGCCGCCGATGCCGTGGAGGCCCGCGACTCCTCCGCGGCCACCCGCTCCGCCCTGGGCTCCCTGGCCGTCGGCGCGCTGCGCGAACACGCGGTGACCGGACAGCGCGACCTGCTCAACTGGGCACTGCGCACCCTGGTCCGGATCACCGGCACCAGCGGCAGCGCCGACTTCGGCCGGCTGGACCGGACGCTGCGCCGGGGCCAGGAGCACACCGTCTTCGACGCGCTGCGGCCCTGGCTCGAAGCGGGGGCGGAACGCTCCGACTACGGCCTCGTCCTGGCCCTGGCCCGCGCCGTGGGCCGTCGCGCCGACGCCATGCCCGGCCTCCAGGACCTGCTGTGGCAGGCGGTGAACTACGGGGACGCGGAGGCCGCCCGGAGCGCCGCGGCCCTGTGGCTCCGGGCCCCGGCCGGCCGGGACGAGCGGATCGAATCGCTGCTCGCCCGGCACCCCTCGGCCATCGCGCTCCCCGACGTCCGGCGCGCCGTGAGCCGCCGGCGGACGGACCTGCTGGCGGCGTACCTCGACGGGACACCGCCCCGGGGCCGGTTCCTCGCTCCCGGAGCGCACTGGGCCGTCGAGGTCGCCGGAGCCGAGCGCTGGACACCCCGTCAGCAGCGGTCCGCGCAGCGCGCGGTGGAGCGCACGGTCACGGACGAGAAACTGCCGCTGCATCTGCGCACCGCCGCCCTGGGGCAGCTCGCCCGGATACCCGGGCGGGGCGCCGACGCCGTACGCGCCTGGACCGACGACCGGGACGTGGTGCTCGCGGAGGCCGCGCTCGCCGCGCTCGCCCACACCGACCGGCCCGCCGAGTCCCTGCCCGAGCTGCTCGCCCGCGCGGGCGATGACCGGGCCCGCGTCGCCGTGTACGCGGCGGGCCGCGCCGCCGCGCACACCCGGCCCTCCCGGCTGGCCCCGCTGCTCGCCGCCCGCACGGGTCCCGGCACCGGCAAGGTGACGAGCCGCAAGGAGATGGTCCGCCTCGCCGCCGCCCTGCTGCCCCGCGCGGAGGCGGCCCGCCTCCTCGCCGACGCATACGGGCAGCCCGGCCAGCACCTCGACGTACGGGCCGCCTGTGTGGCCGCCGGTACGCCGCTGCTCACAGACGTACGCGTGTGGGAGATGACCGAGGACGCGGCGGGCGGCGAACGCGCGCTGCGCGTGGCGGTGTCGCGGACGCACCCGACGGATCTGGACCCCGCCCTGCGGCCGCGCTACGCCCGGCTGATCCAGGACGTGTGCCGCACCGACGACGACACGCTGGCCGCCCTCGCCCACACCGCCCTGGTCCCCTGGCTGCCCTGGGCCCCGCACGCGGCTGCGGTCCTGGTCGACGCGGTCACCGATCTGGACCGGCGGGGGAGGTGGCGCCCGGCCGCCGACGCCCTCGTGGACGCGGCGCTGACCACCCCGGAGGGCGTCGGCGCGCTGAACCGTGCCCTGTCGCTGCTGGCCACCGGCGAGACCGCGGACGACGCAGGGGCGGAGCGCGACCGGCCCGCCCGCCGCCGGCTCGGCCATCTGGCCCGGACGCTGTCGTTGCGGGCCGGTCCGAACAACCGGCCCGCCTCGGTGGTGCTCGCCGCCGCCGGCCGGACCCTGGCCGCCCACCGCGACCTCGTGCCGGACGCCGCAGCCCTGCTCTCGCGCTCCCTGGACCTGGCGGGGGAACCGGACACCCTGCACACCGAGCTGGTCGCGCTGGCCGCCCTGCACACCGGCCGCCCCGCGCTCGCCGCCAGGACCGCGGCGACGGTCGGCAGGCGGGTCGCCGGATACCGGGGGGCGGAGGCCGGCGACCCGGACGCCCTGCTGCTCGTCGTCGCACGGCTGGCGGGGACGGGTGATCCGGCCGAGGGGCTCCTCGCCGCGGAACTGACCGTGGCGTGCGGCCTGCGCACCGGGTGGACCGGGCCGTGGCGCACCCAGCTGCGGATGCTCCGCCAGCACATCTCGGACGACGTACGCGACGTGGCGTACGCCGAGGCCACCGCGGAGGAGTAGGGACGTCCCGGACCCTGCGGACCCGGGGCCCCTGACGGATCAGGGCCCCGGGGCAAGGATCAGGCGCGGCCGCGCGCCACCATCCGGGCCTTGCGGGCGGCGAGCTTCTCGTCGAACTTCGACGCCTCGCTGTCCAGCCCGCTCATGTACAGACCGAGCTCCTCCTGGGCCTTCGCACCCTCCGGGCCGAGCCCGTCGATGTCCATGACCTTCAGGAAGCGCAGCACGGGCTGGATCACGTCGTCGTGGTGGATGCGCATGTTGTAGATCTCGCCGATCGCCATCTGCGCGGCGGCCCGCTCGAAGCCGGGCATGCCGTGTCCGGGCATCCGGAAGTCGACGACGACGTCGCGCACGGCCTGCATCGTCAGGTCCGGGGCCAGCTCGAAGGCGGCGCCCAGGAGATTGCGGTAGAAGACCATGTGGAGGTTCTCGTCGGTCGCGATCCGGGCCAGCATCCGGTCACACACCGGGTCGCCGGACTGGTGGCCGGTGTTGCGGTGCGAGACGCGGGTGGCCAGCTCCTGGAAGGCGACGTAGGCGACGGAGTGGAGCATCGAGTGCCGGTTGTCCGACTCGAAGCCCTCCGCCATGTGCGTCATGCGGAACTGCTCCAGCTTGTCCGGGTCCACGGCGCGCGAGGTGAGCAGATAGTCGCGCATCACGATGCCGTGGCGGCCCTCCTCGGCGGTCCAGCGGTGCACCCAGGTGCCCCACGCGCCGTCGCGGCCGAAGAGGGAGGCGATCTCGTGGTGGTAGCTGGGGAGGTTGTCCTCGGTGAGGAGGTTGACCACGAGGGCGATCTTGCCGATGTCGGTGACCTTGGACTGGTCGGCCGCCCACGCCTCGCCGTCCTCGAAGACGCCGGGGAAGTTCCGGCCGTCGGAGAAGGGGACGTACTCGTGGGGCATCCAGTCCTTGGCGACCTTGAGATGGCGGTTGAGTTCCTTCTCCACCACCTCTTCCAGCGCGTACAGCAGTTGGGCGTCGGTCCACGCCTTCGAACTGCCGAGGTGGGGAGAGGTGATCGTCACGGGGAGCTCCTGGGGACGGGAGAATTACCTACGGCTTCGTAGGTTACGTGACCGTAGGTTAAGGCGACGGTAAGGCCAAAGCCAAGCCCGTCCCCGGGAACGGCCGGACACACGGAGTCATCCGGCCAGGTGAGGCGGTGTGCGAGAGCCCTCCCGGGACCCTTCCGGGCTCCGTTTCACCGTTCCGGAACGGATTGCTCCACCCCTGGGTTCCGAGGGCGTTCCAGCTCGGTACCCGGGCGTGGTCCCACCCCCGGATCCCGGCGCAGGTAGTGTCCGGTGACGGACGTCGGATGAGCGAGCAGATCGGCGGGCGTCCCCTCGAACACCAGCTCCCCGCCGCCCTTGCCGCCGTCCGGACCGAGGTCGATCACCCAGTCCGCCCGCTTGACCACATCCAGGTTGTGCTCCACGCAGATCACCGTGTTCCCCGCGTCGACCAGCCGGTCCAGCAGATCCACCAGCGTGCCCGTGTCCGCCAGGTGCAGCCCGGTCGTCGGCTCGTCCAGCACGTACACGCTGGAGGTGCGGTGCAGCTGGGTGGCGAGCTTGATCCGCTGACGCTCGCCGCCCGACAGGGAGGAGAGCGGCTGCCCCAGGGTGAGGTAGGTGAGGCCGACCGCGTCGAGGGTGCGCAGCTTCCGCAGCAGCACCGGATCCTCGAACAGCCCGGCCGCCCGCGCCGCCGTCATCTCCAGCACGTCCACGATCGACCGGCCGGAGACCCGGTGCTTCAGCACGTCGTCGTGGAAGCGGCGGCCCTCGCACTGCGGGCAGGTCGTGGTGACCGGATCCATGAACGCCAGATCGGTCGAGATCTCTCCGCGGCCCGAGCAACCCGCGCAGGCCCCGGCGGAGTTGAAGCTGAACAGTCCCGCGTCCACGCCGTTCTCCCGGGCGAACACCTTGCGGATGGCGTCCAGCGCGCCGATGTACGAGGCGGGGGTGGAGCGTGACGAGGCCGTGATCGCGCTCTGGTCGATCACCACCGTCTCCGGGTACGCCGCGGTGAACACCCGCGACACCAGGGTCGACTTCCCGGATCCCGCCACCCCCGTCACCGCGGTCAGCACTCCGGTGGGGAACGACACGTCCAGGCCCTTGAGGTTGTGCAGGTCGGCCCCGTACACCGGGAGCCGGCCGGTGGGGGAGCGGACGGTCTCCTTGAGCGGGGTGCGGCCGCGCAACGACCGGCCGGTGAGCGTGTCGGCCTCGCGCAGCCGCTCGAAGGTCCCCTCGAAGACGATGTGACCGCCGTCGGAACCGGCCCGCGGCCCCATGTCGACGACATGGTCGGCGACGGCCATCACATCCGGGTCGTGCTCGACGACCAGCACCGTGTTGCCCTTGTCACGCAGCCGCACCAGCAGATCGCCCAGCCGCCCGACATCGCGCGGATGCAGGCCGACGCTGGGCTCGTCGAAGACGAACGTCAGCCCGATGAGCGAACTGCCCAGGTGCCGCACCATCTTGAGGCGCTGGCCCTCGCCCCCCGACAGGGTCGTGGTCTCCCGGTCCAGGCTCAGATACCCGAGCCCGATGCCGACCAGCCGCTCCAGCCGTTCCCGGGCCGCGGCGGCGATGGGCCCGCCCACCGGATCGACGATCCGCTCCAGGACGCCGACGAGTTCGCAGACCTCCATCCGCCCGTAGTCGGCGGGCGAGAAGCCATCGATCCGGGTGGCGAGCGCCGCCGCGTTCAGCCGTGCCCCGCCGCAGGCCCCGCACACCCGCTCCGCGGTGAACCGGGCGGCCGCCTCGCGCCGCTTCTCGGACAGCGCGGTGGTGTCGCGCTTGAGGTACAGCCGCTCGAACCGCGTCACCACCCCCTCGAACTTCATGTCCGCCGAGCCGGTCCGCATGTCGATGCGGACGGTGAACCCCGAACCGTGCAGCAGGATCCGTCGCTCCTGCTCGCCGAACTCGGACAGGGGCAGATCGTTGTCGAACCGCCCCGAACCCCCGTACAGGTTCCACTCCCAGCCGCCCACCGTCAGGCCGGGCAGCAGCAGCGCCCCCTCGTTGAGCGACTTGGACCAGTCGATCGCCCGGTCGAGGTCCAGCTGGACCGTGCGCCCCACTCCGTCGCACTCCGGGCACATCCCGCTGGGGTCGTTGAACGAGTACGCGGTCGCCCCGCCCGCGCTCGGGGTTCCGCAGCGGGAGAACAGCACCCGGATCACCGACCAGATGTCGGTCGCCGTGCCGACCGTGGAGCGGACGTTGCCGCCCAGCGGCTTCTGGTCGATCACGATGGCCACCGACAGGTCCTCGACGGACTCGACGTGCGGCCGCTCGTACTTCGGCAGCCGGTTGCGGAGGAACGAGGTGAAGGTCTCGTTCAGCTGCCGCTGCGACTCCACGGCGACCGTGTCGAAGACGACCGACGACTTGCCCGAACCGGACACACCGGTGAAGACGGTGATGCGGCCCTTGGGGATCCGGAGGGAGACGTCGCGCAGATTGTTCTCGCGTGCGCCGGTGATGACGATGTCGCGGTGCGCGGAGCCAGGGGTGTACGGCTCCGCGTCGCGCTCGGGGAAGCGATCCATGAGCGCGACGCTAGGCGGGATACCCGACAGCTTCTGTCCCCTTTTCCCGGGAGATCCGATGTCACCCGCCGGGAGAGCTTCCCGCGGAGCCTGCGCACGCTCGCCGACGCGATCCGCCGGGGCCCGGACCGGTAGCCGCCCGCCACCCGGATCCGCGCCCCGGCTCCACCGACCCGCCCGTCCGGTCTCAGCGGCCCTCGCGCACCGCCCGGGCCGTCGTGTCCGACAGCCCGCCGTCGAGCCGGAGCCAGCGGGTGATCCCGATCGACTCCAGGAACGGCACGTCGTGGCTCGCCACGACCAACGCCCCCTCGTAGGCCTCCAGCGCCTCGGTCAGCCGCCGCACGCTCGCCAGATCGAGGCTGTTCGTCGGCTCGTCGAGCAGCAGCAGCCGGGGCGGCGGGTCGGCCAGGAGCAGCATCGCGAGTGTCGCCCGGAACCTCTCCCCGCCCGAAAGGGTCCCCGCCGTGCGGTCCGCCGCCGCCCCCTTGAACAGGAAACGGGCCAGCCGCGCCCGTACGGCGTTGTCCGTGCGGTCGGGGGCCGACCGTGCCACGTTCCGCACCACCGACGACGTGTCGTCCAGCACGTCCAGCCGCTGTGGCAGGAACCCGGTCGCGACCAAGGGGGTCGCCTCGCCCGAGACGGGCGTCAGCTGCCCCGCGATCAACCGGAGCAGCGCGGTCTTTCCCGCCCCGTTGCGCCCGGTCAGCGCGATCCGCTCGGGTCCCCGCACCATCAACTCGCCCCGCAGCGGCGGGCCGTAGGGCGGCACCGGATCGCGCAGCAGCAGCACCTCGCTGCCCGGGTGGACCCGGGTCCCCGGCAGCTCGACCCGGATCTCCTCGTCCTCCCGCACCGCCAGCTCCGCCTCGTCGAGACGCTCCCTGGCCGCGGCCAGCCGCTCCGTGTGCAGGATGCGGTGCTTGCCCGCCGACTCCTGCGCGGAGCGCTTGCGCTGCCCCATGACGACCTTGGGCTCGCGCTTGGTGTCCCACATCTTCTGCCCGTAGCGCTTGCGCCGGGCCAACTTCATCTGGGCGTCGGCCAGTTCCCGCTTCTGACGCTGTACGTCCGACTCGGCGACGCGCACCATGCGCTGCGCCGCCTCCTGCTCGACCGCGAGCGCCTCCTCGTACGCCGACAGGTTCCCGCCGTACCAGGTGACCGATCCCTCGCGCAGGTCCGCGATCCGGTCCACCCGTTCCAGCAGCTCCCGGTCGTGGCTGACGACGAGCAGCGCGCCGGTCCAGGCGTCGACCGCGTCGTAGAGACGGCGCCGGGCGTACGCGTCCAGGTTGTTCGTCGGCTCGTCCAGCAGCAGCACCCCGGGCCGCTCCAGCAGCAGTGCGGCCAGCCGCAGCAGGACGCACTCGCCGCCGGACATCTCCCCGATGGCGCGGTCGAGCCCGATGTGCCCGAGGCCGAGCCCGTCCAGGGTGGCGAGGGAGCGTTCCTCGATGTCCCAGTCGTCGCCGATCAGCGCGAAGTGCTCGGGCCGGACGTCGCCCGACTCGACCGCGTCGAGCGCCGTGCGCCGGCCGGCGACGCCGAGCACCTCGTCGACCCGCAGCGCGGTGTCCAGGATCAGGTTCTGGGGAAGGTAGCCGACCTCGCCACGGGTCCTGATCACACCGGACCGCGGGGCGAGGTCACCGGCGATCAGGCGCAGCAGGGTGGATTTGCCGCAGCCGTTGAGGCCGATGAGTCCGATTCGGCCGGGCCCCACGGTCAGGTCGAGACCGGTGAGGACCTCGCTGCCGTCGGGCCAGGAGAAGGCGATGGAGGTACAGCTGATGTGGGTGTCGGTGGCAGACATACGGATCTCCCGTTGTACGTCGGGAACGACAGGGACGGTCGGCGGAAGCTGAGATCGCACACGGGCGCTCCGAGCCGCGGCAAGGCGCGGCGGGCGCTGCACGGTGTGCACAGGACCTCAGATCAGCAACGTCCCACTCCGATCGACGACAACAGGAACCATCACGAAGGTAGGGCCGGGGGCGCGGGCCCGGCAACCGGATTTACAGGGGTCAGCGAGGGCCGCCGAGCAGGTCGGTCAGACCCCGGTCCAGGTCCAGATACCGGTGCTCGTCACCCATCGGAACGAGCTCCTGCGCCCGCTGGAGGAAACGCCGCAGCTCCTCGGTGCGCACATGGACCATGGCGATGCCCTCGGGGGCGTGGAACTCCAGCACGGTCCGCTCGTACCCGAACGGCCGTACGCGTACGTCTCCCTGCCCGGCGGGGGAGTCGACCCCGGTGGTCAGCAGCTCCCGGGAGAACTCCCAGGACACCTCGGTGCCTTCCAGGGTCGCCGGGGCCGGGAACGCCATGCGTACGGCGAAGGGGTACTGGCGGTCGTACTGAAGAGTGGCGGGCAGGGTCTCCATCCGCGGCGCGGACGCGACCATGCGGGCCTGCACGGACTGCTCGATAACGCTGGACAAGACCTGCTCCCTCTCGCGCGGCCGGATGAACGGTTCCCGGCATTGGAGTAGACGACGGAACTCCTCGTTTCGTGCACCGGCGCGCGGCGTGAGCTGCGTCACCGGCTCCCGGCGGTCCGGCCAGGACCTCGCGGACCCCCGCTCTCCTGCCCGGTCGGTGGCGACGCACCCCGGACCGGCCGGGCCGGCCGCGATCACACAGGCGGCCGCGCCCGGACCTCGGGGCCGGACGGCGTGAGGTCAGGTGACCGCGTCGACGTGGTCCGCCGGTGCCCGGACCTTCTGCTCCACGAACGACCACGTGCCGTCCGGCGCGGAGTCCGGGGTTCCCGGAGGGACCGTCATCCACAGGGAACCGTCGTCGGCGAGGAGGATCATGCCGTGGGCGTGAAGGCAGTGCGCCGATGCACGGGCGTCGTCGGGGGTGACGCCCACCCCGGGGGTCAGCCGCGTCAGCAGATCCGTCTCGTCCAGCAGGAGTTCCAGCTGCCCGATGGCGCCCAGCGGGATGTTCGGACCGTAGATTCTCCGGAAGTGCAACAGGATCCGCATGGTGGCGGCCTCGGCGGAGTCGGCCCCGAACTGGTCGACGACCTGGGCCATGACCCCGGTGTCCGTGCCGACGGGGATGTCCCAGTCGGTGTAGAAGACCCCGGGCGGCTGGAGGTCGAACAGGAGCTTCGGCCGGCGCGGGCGCGGTGTTCTGAGCGGGCGGGGACCGATGCGCTGCGCGGCTGCCGCCCGGCGGGCCGCCTCACGTGCCCGTCGTGCGGTCGGGTCTGCTTGTTTGTGTGCCATACCCGCGCAACGAGGAGGCTCCTGCCAGGTTTCGGGTCGTGCCGCTTTCGCGGTGCCGGAGCCGGGGGCTCCGGTGCGGGAACCGGTCTCTGCTCTCAGTTGTGGGGGCGGGGCAGCGCGCAGGCCGCTGTACCGCCCGGCATCCGCTGCCGGTTCCTGGCCACCCCGCGGTAGACCAGGTTCGCCGCCGGGCGGATCAGGGGCAGCCGGAGGAACCGCCCGACGCCCCGGTAGGCGCGGGACGGGGAGGATTCGAGAAGACCGGCCAGGGCGGCGGCCCCGCCGGCGCGCACCCGGTCTCCGTCGAAGAGGAGAACCTCCCGGTCCAGCCGCTCCAGGTGGGGTTCGGTCAGCTCCGGCGGGAGGGTCTGCCAGGCCACGGCCGCGGTGCTGGGGTTGGCCCGCAGCTGGATCTGCCGGACAGCGGCCTGGCAGAAGCCGCAGTCACCGTCGAAGGCGAGTACGGTGCGTCCTTCTGTGTGACCGGTCACGGTGTCGCCCATGACATACCCTCCATCGCTGTGCCGTTCTCAGAGGTCTGGAAACTCCAGCGTATGTCCGGGCAGCGCGGCAGGGGTGATATCCAGCCCCTGGCTCCGGGTCACCCTCCCGGCGGTGCGGGAGTCGCCGGGCCGGCCGGAGCGCCCGGTTCCGCGGCGGGTGAGCCGGAGCCGGGCACCCGGTCGTCGCACACCCTGCCGTCGCACGCCGGGGTGCTGGTGGCAGCGGCGGCGCGGGGGCGGAGCGGGACGCCGTTGGCGCGCAGCACGTCGCGGACGTCCAGGATCAGGGGGAAGACCTCGTGGTTGCGGTCCTCGCCCTGCTCGTCCCACGCCCGCTGCTCGGCCTCGACGGCCATACGGTCCTCCGCGAAGACCCGTTCGGTGAAGCGCCGGATGAACGGCCAGGCCACATGCAGCGCGGCGGGCGGACTGGGCTTCTCGATCATGAGCAGTCCGTAGGCGTGGCACCTGCGTTGCTCCGTGTCCTCGGGCACGTACACGGCCCAGAGACGCAGTACCGGGCGGTCGGCCTTCTCGGGGACCAGGTCCAGGGTCTGGTAGGGGTACTCGGTGCGGATGGTCATCACGTCGCTGGAGGCCTGGCCGCCGATGCCCTCGGCGGCGAGCAGACGGGCGCTGCGGTTGCGTCTGCCCCCGGTGTGGGTGAACAGATAGCGGGCCTCCACCGACAGCGGGTCGCTCCGGTACCCCAGCAGCTGTGGCTGGAGTCTGCCGACGACGCCCCGGTGGAGGAACTGGTGGTTCATGTCGAGCAGGTTCTCGTGCATGAACGAGTAGTGGCAGCGCACGGTCCGGGAGAAGGTCATGGTCCGGTACGCCGGAGAGGCGAAGCCCGGGACCTCGGGCAGCGCGGTGGCCGCCGCCTTCTCCGGGTCGCCCGGAAAGACGAACACCAGCCCGTACGCCTCGCGGACCGGGTAGCCGCGCACGCCGCGCGGCGGCCGGCGGTCCCCCTTGGACAGGTACGGGATCTGCGAGATGCGGCCGTCGCCGCGGTAGGCCCAGGCGTGATAGCAGCAGCGGAGTGTCTCGCCGTCCACGACGCCCATGCTCAGGGGCACCTGCCGGTGGGCGCACCGGTCCTCCAGCGCATGCACGGCACCGCTCCGGCCGCGGAAGAGCGCGATGCGCTCCCCGGCGAACGCGGTCGCGGCCACCCGTCCGCCGCGCACGCTCCGGGACCGTGCCACGGGGTACCAGAAGTCCGGGTTCGCCCCCACCCGGCGCAGGTCGGGCAGGCCGGAGTGCGGATCGCGACGCTCCGGGGGCAGTCCGCGTGGGACGTTGTCCGAGCCGTTCTCGGTCATGCCTCTCCCTCGTCCGTGGGAAACGCTCTCCATCCTGGCCGCCGACCCCGGACGAGCGCTCGCCCGGGGCGTCCGGACGGGTGCCTTCCCCGGACGCGCGGGCTCTAGGGCTCGCCCCCGGGTCCGGCCACCTCCGTGCTCTCCTCGGCGGGGCCACCGGCCGGCACCTCGCTGCTCCTTCGCACCGCCCAGGTCCGGGGCAGCGCGAAAGAGAGCGCCCCGGATGAGAGCGGAAGCCGTCACCGGGAACGGCGGCCGGACCCGGCGGGCCCGGCCGGGGCGCCGGGCTCCGGGCGAGAAGGGCCGGGTGGCCCGGCTGGGGTTCCGGGCGGCCCTACGAGGCGCCGTCGAGGACCTCCCGCAGCCGCTGCCCGAACTCGTCCGGCTTCCCCGGATAGCCGAACTCCCCGTCGAGGAAGCCGCCGTGATGGCTCGGGAAGACCGTCACCCGCTGCCCGAGCAGTTCGGCGGTCGCGGCGGACGTCCGCCCCGTCTGCACGCTCCGGGACTCCTCGCCCACGGCGATCACCACGCGGGTGGCGGCCGCGGCGAGGGCGTCGACGTCCGGCCGGTAGTCGCTGATCGCCCAGGACCGGTCGGACAGCAGCGGGTCGTCGCGCGAGCCGTCGTCCTCGGCGGGCATGCCGAACGCGGCGGGATCGGGCGCGGGCTGTGCGAAGTACGCGTCGGTGAACTCACCCTCCCACGAGGTCATCGCCACGAACGCGGCCATCCCGGCCCCCCACCCGCGCTTCTCGTACGCGTCCCGGACCCCGGCCCGGGCCCGGAGAGCCGCCGGGCCGTCCGGGGTGAGGGTGATGAGCGGGGGCTCGTGGGCGACGAGGGTGGTCACATCACCGGGGTGGCGCGCCACGAGGGCGAGAGCGGTGACCGCTCCGCCGCTGCTGGCGAACATCTCGACCGGCCCGGCCCCGAGCGCCTCGATGACCGCGTGCACGTCGTCGGCCTGGGTCTCGGGCGTGTGGTCGGTCCGGCCGTCCTTGCGGATGCTGCGGCCGAGCCCCCGGGGGTCGTAGGTCACCACGGTCCGCCCGGGGAAGCGTGCCGCGAGCGCGACGAATCCGGTGGCGTCCATGGGCTGCCCGATCATGAACAACGGCGGGCGGCCGTCAGCGGTCGGCAGGGGCCCGCGAACGTCGTGGACGAGGTCGGCGCCGGCTGTCCTGAGTGTGTACGTTTCCATACCCGTGCAGACCGGCCCCGCCCCGGAAACTCATCGGCCGCGTCCGGACCGGGAGCGGCGGGTCCCGGCCGCCCGCTACGGCAACGGCTGCTGGTACGGAGCGAGTCCGGGCGCCGTCCTGGTGGCGATGAACTCGGTGATCCGGTACGCGCACACACCGTGCTCGGCGAACGGGTCGTCCGCCGCGATCCTCTCGATCGCCGCCCGGTCCTCCCCGACGGCCAGGATCACTCCGCCGTCCCGGGGGTTCTTTCGGCCCGAGGCGATGAAGACGCCCGCCGCGTACTGCTCGTCGAGCCAGGCGATGTGCTCCCGCATCAGGGCGTCGACGCGTTCGACCGGAGCCGTGTAGGTCAATTCGAGTACGAACATGATCGTCAGGCTACGGGATTCCGGCCGCCCGTCCCGAGGTCCCACCACACACCGCGTAACGGGCGCCGACACATCACCGCATAAGCTTCCGGACATGACGACCTCCCCCACCCCCGCCCACGAGACCCCCGCCGACGAAGCCGAGGGCCGGGCGATCCAGGACCTGCTGCGCGGCCGGGTGATCCTGGACGAGGCGGGGCCGGAGCCCGGAACCGGGCTGGTCACCGGGGTGGACGTGGCCTACGACGACGTGAAGGACGTCGTCGTCGCGGCGGCCGTGGTGCTGGACGCGGTGACCCTGGAGACGATCGACGAGGCCACCGCCGTCGGCCGGATCACCTTCCCGTACGTCCCCGGGCTGCTGGCCTTCCGGGAGATCCCGACGGCGCTGGAGGCCCTGGAGGCACTGAGCGTCGACCCGGGCCTCGTCATCTGCGACGGCTACGGTCTGGCGCACCCGCGCCGCTTCGGACTCGCCAGCCACCTGGGCGTGCTGACCGGTCTGCCGGTGATCGGTGTCGGCAAGAACCCGTTCACGTTCACGTACGAGGCCCCCGGCCCCCGGCGCGGCGACTTCTCGCCGCTGCTGGACGGCGACGAGGTGGTCGGCCGGGCGCTGCGCACCCAGGAGAACACCAACCCGGTGTTCGTCTCGGTGGGCCACCGCATCAGCCTCGACAACGCCTGCGCCCACACGCTCCGCCTCGCCGGCCGGTTCCGCCAGCCGGAGAGCACCCGCCGGGCGGACGCCCTGTGCCGGCAGACCCTGCGGGAAGCGACCGCCTGACGCGGGCCCCGCGTACCCGGGCGGGCGGCCCGCCTCCATGGGCCGGGCCACGCGGAGATAGCGTGCGTCTCCATGACGCGTGTGTGGATACTGCCGGTCCTGTTGGTGCTCAGCGGTGCCGCCGCCGCGACCGGGCCCGCCCGCAGCGGCGACCCCGTCCTGGCGGCCGCGCTCCTCGTGCTGTTCGTGCTGCTCGCCGGGGCGACCTCGCCCCTGGTCTTCCCGAGGCCGATCGCCGCGGCCGAGGCCCGTCGGCGCAGCGCGGCCGACGGCCGCCCGGTCGTCTACTGGCGTCCGGGCTGCACGTACTGTCTGCGGCTCCGTCTCCGGCTGGGCCGCGACGCCTCCCGGCTGTACTGGGTCGACATCTGGCGCGATCCGGCGGGAGCGGCCGAGGTCCGGGCGGCCAACGGCGGCGACGAGACCGTGCCGACCGTCTTCGTGGCGGACCGGCCGCACACCAACCCGGACCCGTCGTGGGTACGCGCACAGCTGCCGCCCGCCGCGTGACGGTCCCGGGCGTGGAACAGTCCTGCAACTGAGTACCCGTACGGATGGCATAGATCCGTACAGCTGGGCAGGCTAGAACGCATGAACGCCTCTCGTGCAGCCATCCGTACCGCGCCCTTCGACCCCGCTCAGCGCCGTATGGCCCTCGGCATGCTCCTCGGGAGCGCCGTCGGGCTCGTCTGGCTGGGCGCGATGCTCTACACGCTGGCCGACTGGATCTTCTAGACGCCCCCGGTCCCTCCCCCGGTGTCGGCTACCGCACCGCCGCCACCCGGAACCGCAGTCCCGCCGCCGTCAGCCGCTCCAGGAGCGCGTCGCCCATGGCCACCGCCGTGGTGACCTGCCCGGAGGTCTCCGGCAGCTCGTCCAGGGCCAGGCACACCGCCGACTCGGCGAGGATCTTCGCCGTCTCGCCGTAACCCGGGTCGCCGCCCGACACCTCGGTGAAGACGCGCCGTCCGCCGCCCTCGCCGACGAAGCGGATGGTGAACCAGCTCCGCTCGCGGCGTTCCTCGTCCGGCCCCTGCCCCGGCTCGTAACGCCCCATCAGCCACTCCCGTACGCCCTCCACCTGAGCGGCGGCCACCAGCGCGCCGATCGCCACGGGGGCGCCGAGGGCCATCGGCAGGGTCTTGACCGAGGCGAAGTGCCGGTAGCGGAAGTCGGGACCGTACCGCTCCAGGGACCGCGCCGAGCGGCCCACGATCGTCGGGTCCACCGTAGGCAGCGGCAGCGCCCAGGTGCCGACGGACCCGCTGAAGTGCGGGGAGCCCGCAGGGGTGCGGACCCGTCGGCCCACCAGGCGCGGCTCGTGCAGCCGGCGCTCCCGGGCGGCGGCCAGCAGCTGCGGGCCCCGGCCCATCGCGGTCAGCGCCGAGGCGAACGTCCCGCCGGAGAACACCGCGTCGGTACGGACGAAGCCGTCGACGGTGAGGGGGACGTCCTCGGGCAGCTGCTTGACGGTGAAGTACGCCCCCAGGTCGTGGGGGACGGAGTCGAAGCCGCAGGCGTGCACGATGCGCGCCCCCGTCTCACGGGCCCGCGCGTCGTGCTCCAGATACGTCCGGTCGATGAACTCCGCCTCGCCCGTGAGGTCCGCGTAGTCCGTCCCGGCCTCGGCGCACGCGGCGACGAGCTTCTCGCCGTAACGGATGTACGGCCCGACCGTTGTGGCCACCACCCGGGTGGAGGCGGCCAGTTCGGCCAGGGCCTCCGCGTCGTCCGCGTCCGTCTCCAGCAGCGGCAGCTCCGCGCAGCCGGGTGCGATCGCGGTGAGCCGCTCGCGCAGAGCCTCCAGCTTGGCCCGGCTGCGACCGGCCAGCGCCCAGCGCAGGCCGACGGGGGCGTGGGCCGCCAGGTACTCGGCCGTGAGCGTCCCCACGAAGCCGGTGGCACCGAAGAGGACGACGTCCAAGGGGCGGGTCGCGTCGTTCTGCCTGTTCACGAGTACCTCCATTGCGAGCCGGTGCCGACGTGGCAGGCAGAGGGTAGCGGAGAGCGATGTGGCGGCGCCCGGCCGGGCGGCCGGATGCGAGAGGATCGAGGGAAAGAACTAAGCGCTTGCTCGGCCCGAGGGGTTGTGCGGAGCGGGACACGTTCTTAGCATCACTGATGTTACATCGGTTGTGTCACACCTCTGGGGGCTCACAGATGGCGAAAGGCCCAACGCCCGGGCACGGTCCGCTGACCGGTGTCCGCGTCGTCGAGCTGGCGGGCATCGGACCCGGACCGTTCGCCGCGATGCTGCTGGCGGACCTCGGGGCCGACGTCGTACGCGTGGACCGGCCCGGCGGCGCGGGGCTCGGCATCGATCCCGCGTCCGACCTCACCAACCGCAACAAGCGCTCCGTCCTCCTGGACCTCAAGAGGGACGAGGGGCCGGCCCGCGTCCTGGACCTCGTCGAACGCGCCGACATCCTGGTCGAGGGCTACCGCCCCGGTGTCGCCGAACGCCTCGGCGTCGGACCCGGCGCCTGCCTCGCCCGCAATCCGCAGCTCGTCTACGGCCGGATGACCGGCTGGGGCCAGGACGGGCCGCTCGCCGAGCGCGCCGGACACGACATCGCCTACCTCGCGCTCACCGGCACCCTGTCCATGATCGGCAGGCCGGACGAGCCGCCCGTGGTCCCCGCCAACCTGGTCGGCGACTACGCGGGCGGCTCGCTCTACCTGGTCGTCGGCGTCCTCGCCGCCCTCCAGCACGCCCGCGCCCACGGTGAGGGGCAGGTCGTCGACGCCGCCATCGTGGACGGCGCCGCCCATCTCGCCACGATGATCCACGGCATGCTGGCCGCCGGGAGCTGGCAGGACCGGCGCGGCACGAACCTCCTCGACGGCGGCTGCCCGTTCTACGGCACCTACGCCACGTCCGACGGCGGCCACATGGCGGTCGGCCCGCTGGAGGAGAAGTTCTACGCGGAGTTCGCCGCCCTCCTCGGCATCGCGGACGCCTTTCCCGACCGGTGGGACCTCGCCCGCTGGAACGAGCTGCGCGCCGCCGTCACCGAGCGCTTCCTGAGCCGTACCCGCGCCGAGTGGACCGAGGTGTTCGACGGCACCGACGCCTGCGTGGCCCCCGTGCTCTCGCTCACCGAAGCGCCGCACCACCCCCACCTCGCCGCCCGCTCCACCCGCGGCGAGAGCTTCGCCGCCGCACTCCACACCGCCGCCGGAGCCAGCGTCCCGGCCGACGACGGCACCACTCCGGAAGGCGACGCCGCCCGCGTGGCCGCCCCCCTGCTGAGAGGAACCCAGGCATGACCACCCAACCACCCCCGTACGCATGGCCC
>NZ_JAAXYC010000407.1 GCF_018619185.1 Streptomyces sp. McG3
TCCTGACCCCGGATCCGGCACCCCGTATCCGCCACCCCGACACCTCCAACACTCCTGCCACTCCCGCCACCCCGACACCTCCGACACCTCCGACACCGAGGAGCCACCCGATGAACCCCGACGACCCGCTGCTGGCCCTGCTGGCCTGCCCGCTCGACAAGGGCCCGCTGTCCCTGCTCGCCGAGGAGGAGGCGCTCTACAACCCCCGGCTGCGCCTGAGTTACCCGATCGTGGACGGCATCCCGCAGCTGCTGCCCTCATCGGGCAGAAAGGTGGGGGCGGACGACCACGAGCGCCTGCTCACCCGGCTCAAGGCCTCGGCCACGTGACCACGTTCGCCGCGGCGGTGGCGTCCCGACTGCCCGGAGGCCTCGTCGGCTCGGCGGCCGTCGCCCTGTACCCGCGCTTCGAGCCCGAGCTCCGGCGGCTCGCCGACTTCTGCCCGCCGGACGGCATCGCCGTCGACATCGGTGGCTGGTACGGCCCCTGGTCGCGGCGGCTCGCCGCCCGCTGCGCCGAGGTGGTGACCATCGAGCCCGTGCCGCATCTGGCCGAACATCTGCGCCGGACGCTGCCGTCGAACGCCCGGGTGGTCCAGGGCGCGGCGACCGACCGGGCGGGCACGGCGCAGCTGTGGTTCCCGGAGGGCGACAGCGGCGACCGGGGGGTGTCGTCGCTGGCCCGCCGCGACATCCACGCGCACTGCCTGGAGGTTCCGTCGATCACCGTCGACAGCCTCGGGCTGAGCGGAGTCGGCTTCGTGAAGATGGACGTCGACGGCGGCGAGCGGGCGGCGCTGCTCGGTGCGGCGGAGCTGCTGCGCGAGGACCGTCCGGCCCTGCTCATCGAATTGGAGAGCCGGCTCGGCCCGATCGCACCCGCCGTCGACCTGCTGACCGGCCAGGGCTACGCGGGCTGGCTGCTGGCGGGCCGGCGCTGGATCACGCTCGACGGGTTCGACCTGGTGGCCCACCAGGCGCGGACGGAGCACCTGGTGCACCAGGGGCTGCTGCGCCGGGCCTTCGTCCCGCACCGGGAGCGGTACATCAACTCGGTGCTCTTCCTGCCGGACGGGCGGACCCCGGGCACGGCCTGACGGTCGCGGGCCCCGCGTATCCTCGGCCCGGGGCATGCCGAACGGAGGATGGCGTACGTGACGGGCAGCAGCGCAGGACGGGGCCGGGCACGGCCGGACGGCCCCGGGAGCGACCGGGCGGGCGCACCGGAGCGCACGTCGCTCAGCGCCCGCGCGCGGGACGCGGTCCGGGAGCGGATCGTCGACCGCCGCTACCCGCAGGGGGCCCGCCTCGTGGAGCGCGAGGTCGCCGAGGAGCTGCGGATGTCCCGCGTCCCGGTCCGTGAGGCGCTGCGCGCCCTGGTGGGCGAAGGGCTCCTGGAGCTGCTGCCGCACAGCGGGGTCCGGGTGCGGCGGATGGAGCGGGCCGACGTGGAGCACCTGTACGAGGTGTGGGAGCCGCTCGCCGTCCAGGCCTCCCGGCTCGCGGCCCGGCGGGTGGCCCGGTCCGCCCCGGCGGAGCCGCCGGGCGTCACCGCTCTGCGGATCTCCCTCGACCGGGCGGAGCAGGCGGCGTCCGACGACGAGGGGGCGCGCGAGGTGGCGGCCCACACCGCCTTCCACGAGGACATCGTCGCCCTGAGCGGCAACCCGATGCTGGCCCGCACCCTGGAACAGCTCAGCGGACAGCTCCAGTTGCTGTTCGGGATGCGGGAGGAACCGGAGCACATGCGCGCCCAGCACGCGGTCATGTTCCGGTACATCGCGACGGGTGACGAGGAGTCCGCGGCGGCGAGCACGCTCCTGCACGTACGGGACAGCCGGGCCGTGGCTCTGCGGTCCCTGTTCGACGACGCCTAGATTTGTATACCAGAGGCGCTCCCCCCATGAATGGACTTCCCTCAAGCTCACCCCACGCACGCCCCGCATTCACCTGATACGCCGTAGAGCTGCACGTTTTCCGCACACGCGCAGAGCGGAATCACTCCTTCCCAGACTGTCGACCATCCTGGTATACAAAGTGCTCCCACGTTCGTTTCCGCTTGCCGCGGCCGAAGGAGCCTTCCCATGTGCGTCGACAACACCCCGCCACCCTCCGGCCGGCTGACCCGGAGAGGCGTCCTCGCGGGCGCCGCCGCCCTGGCCGGGACCTCCGCCGTCCTCGCCCAGGCCGCCCCCGCGGCGTCCGCCGCGTCCCGGAGTTCGTCGGGCCGGAGTTCGTCGGGCCGGGGTTCGTCGGGCCGGGGTTCGTCGGGCCGGGGCGGCGATCTGGTCGTGGAGGGCGGCAAGCTGCTCGACCCGCTGACGGGCGAGGTCACGGAGGACGCGGTGGTCGTGATCATCGGGGGCGTCGTCCGCGCGGCCGGGCCCCGGGGCCGCCTCGGAACGCGGACGCCTTCCGGCGTACCGGTGCTGCGGGCCCCTGGGCAGTGGATCCTGCCCGGCCTGGTGGACTCCCATATCCATCTCAACACGGCCGCCGAGGCGCGCGACGCGGTCCTCAAGGGCGCGACCAGCGCGCGCAGCGGTTCGACCAACTTCTACCAGGACATCGCCGTACGGGAGTTGGCCCGCCAGGCGCCCGAGCGGGCGCCCCGGCTCCGGGCCGCGGGGATCTTCGTCACCCCGGACCTCGGCGACACGATCCTCGCCGACCCGGACCTCGCGCCGCTCGCCCGGCTGCGCGACGGGGTGCGCTCGCCCGAGGCACTGCGCCGGGTGGTCGAGGTCAACCTCGCGCGCGGGGCCGACACCATCAAGACGCGGGTGAACGAACGCGCCGGGCTGCCCGAACAGGACCCGCTCGTCCAGGTCTACGACCACGAGCAGCTGTCCACGATCGTGGCGGCGGCGCGGCGCGGCGGAAAGGGGGTGCTCTGCCACAGCTACAGCGAGAAGGGCTGCCACGACGCGGTCACGGCCGGGATCCGTTCGCTGGAGCACGGGGCGTTCGTCGGCGAGCGCACCCTGCGCGAAATGCGCCGCAGGGGTACGTACTTCACTCCGACGCTCACCGCCATCGCCGGGCTCGCCGAGTCCCCGGACCCGGTCCTGGCGGAGCGCGGCCGCACCTATCTCCCCGTACTGAAGCGGGCGGTGCTCGCGGCGCACGAGCTGGGCGTCCCGCTCGCCGCGGGCACCGACTCCTCGGGCGGAACGGTCGACCCGATCGGCCGCGAGGTGGAGCTGATGCACGCTGCCGGGCTCTCCGCCCTGGACGCGATCCGCACGGCGACCACGGGCGCCGCGAAGCTCCTCGGGTTCGGCTCCACCGCCGGCCGCCTGGCGCGGGGCTTCTCGGGCGACGTCCTGGTGGTGGACGGCGACCCGTTGGCCGACCTCGGCGTGCTGAGCCGCCCGGCGCGCGTGGTGCGGGCAGGGTTCGCCGTACCGGCCGCCTGACCGTGCCGGCCCCCTGCCTTCCGCCGCTGCCTCCGCCCTCCCTCCGCCCTTCGAAGGAGCCCTCGATGCACGCCGACTCCACCGCCTCCCCCTCCGCCGGTCCCTCCCGGCGCTCCATGCTGGCCGGCGCCGCCGCCCTCGCGGGTACCGCCGCCGCGATCGGCGCGCCCGGGTCCGAGGCCGCCGCCGCGCCCCGGACCGGCGGAGCGTCGCCATCCGCCGCCGACCGGATCACGGAGCAGCCGGACCGCACGGGCGGCCACGCGCGCGCCACGGTGTTCAAGAACGTGCGGCCCTACGGGGCGACGTCGCCCGTCGACCTCACCGTCGTCGACGGCGTCATCTCCGCGAAGCCCGCGCCGCTCGGCGCCAAGGTCGTCGACTGCAAGGGCAGGATCGCGCTGCCGACCCTGGTCGACGCGCACATCCATCCCGACAAGACGGCGTGGGGCGAACCCTGGGTGACCCGGAACCCGGCGAGCACCATCGCGGAGTACACCGCCGAGGACGTGAAGCTCTACCACGCGCTGCGGACTCCTCTGAAGGAGCGCGCGGAGCGCCTGATGGGCCACGCCGTCGCCCAGGGCACCCGCGCGATGCGGGCCCATGTCGACGTCGCTCCCGCCTACGACCTGGTGGGCGTCGAGGGCGTCGGATCCGCCCGCAGGGCCCTGCGGCACGCGCTCGACGTGGAGATCGTCGCGTTCCCGCAGCACGGGGTGATCCGTACGCCGGGCACCGAGGAGCTGCTGGAGGAGGCGGCGCGGACCGGGGCGGTCGACCGGATCGGCGGCATCGACCCGATCGGGTTCGACGAGGCGCTCGACGAGCAGCTCGACGTCGTCTTCGGCATCGCGGACCGGCACGGTGTGGGCGTCGACATCCATCTGCACGAGCGGGCCGCGACGGGGCTGGAGTCGCTTCGCGCGATCATCGACCGCACCCGGGCGCTGTCGTTGCAGGGCAAGGTGACCGTCAGCCATGTCTTCTGCGTGCCCGGGCTGCCCGAGCGGGAGCTCGACCGGCTGGCGGCGGACCTGGCGGACGCCGGCATCTCCCTGACGACGGTCGCCCCCTCGACGGACCTGGTGCTGCCGATCGGCCGGCTGCGCGAGCACGGGGTCCAGGTGGGCCTCGGCTCGGACGGCGTACGGGACTCGTGGAGCCCGTTCGGCAACGCGGACATGCTGCACCGCTCGCACCTGCTGGCCCAGGTGCAGGACGCCCGCCTCGACGAGGAGCTGGAGGCGGCCTTCCGCTCGGGGGCCGACGGCGGGGCCCGGCTCCTGGGGCTGCCGGAGGCGGACCTGAAGCCGGGTTCGCCGGCCGACTTCCTGCTGGTGCGCGGGGAGTGCCTCCCGCAGGTCGTGGTCGACCTGCCGCGCCGCGAGATGGTGGTGCGCGGCGGGCGGATCGTCGCCCGGGACGGCGAGCTCGTCGGTCACTGACGCCCGGGGCCGCCCCCGTCACCGAAGAGCGGCAGGTGACGGGGGCGGCCGGGCCGGCGGTCCGTCAGCTCTGCTGCGCCTCTTCGGCGTTGCGCCAGACCGTCAGGTCGATGGTGATGTACCGACTGGGGTCGTTCGCACCCGACTTGCCGCGATAGGTCACCACGGCGATGTGCCCGGCCTTGCTGAGCACACAGATCTGCGATCCGGCCGTGAGCTGGTCGAGCCCGATCTTCTCGGTGTAGCGGGTCACCTCGCGGCAGACCTTCAGCGAGCCCTTCTGCGAGTTCTTCAGCACGACGAGCTTTCCGTTGGCGCTGCCCACCTGCTCGTCGCCGAAGAGGGAGTCCCGGTAGAAGTAGAAGTCCTTCTTGCCGTACATGACGCCGCTGTCCTCGTCCTCCAGCGGCCGGGGCGGATTATCGGCGAGCTGCAGGGCATAGTTCGCCGTCACGTCGATGCCCTCGTACGAGACGGGCTTGGGGTCTACCGGCTTCTGCCGGGCCCCGTTCCCGGAACCGCTGCCGCTCGAACCGCCGTTGGAGGACGCCTGGGACCGGTCGCCCGTCCCGGACGTGTCGGGGTCGTCCGGCAGCAGGGATCCGATGCCCCCGAGGACGACCAGCGCGCCGACGACCGAAGCGGCGACGATCAGCCCGGTCCGCCTGGGGCGCGGCGCGGCGGGCTGGAAACCGGGCGAGCCCCAGCCGGCCGGCCGGGAGCCGGGCTGCTGGTAGCCGGGCTGGGCGAATCCGGACGGGTAGTGGGGCGGCGGGGTCGCGTAGCCCTGATGGTGGGTGTTCTGCTGCCAGTGACCGGTCGGCACGGTTCCCGGCGTCCCCGGGGCTCCCGGCGCGCCAGGAGCCCCCGGCGCTCCGGGTGCGGCGGGTCCGGTCTGTGTGGGTGCGGCGGCCACGGCGTAGCCGGTCGGGGTGTACGGCTGGGCGGGGCCCGGTGCCGGGTGCTGCGGGGAGTACTGCGTGGGGG
>NZ_JAAXYC010000408.1 GCF_018619185.1 Streptomyces sp. McG3
AGATGTGTATAAGGGACAGGTGGTGGGCGGGGTCGTCGGCGGCTTGGTGGGCTTGGTCGGCCCGCCGCTCGGCGTCGGCTCGCTCGGGGAACTGCTCCCGTCGTCCGTCGGATCTTCCGTCCCCGGCGGCGTACCGTCCGACGTGGAGGAGCTCGGGGACGGGGAGCCGGAGGTGCTCGGGCTCGCCGAGTCCGAAGCGCTCGGGGTCGCGGACGTCTCGCCGCCGGCGGTCTCCCCGGCCGGGTCGGAGCCGTCCTCCGACTCCTCCGGGGGCGGGCCGTCGTCGGCCGGGTCCTCGGTGGTCGTCTGCTCGGTGGTGACGTTGCGGCTGCCCGGCTCGTCGCCGTCGCCCGCGGTGACGCCGAGCGTGACGACGGTGCCGAGCACCGCGATCAGCACGGCGCCCGCGCCCGCGGCGGCCAGGTTGCGCCGGGCGCCGCCCAGGACGGCCCGGCCGGTCCCCTTGCGCGCGCCGGGGCCGGGCTGCAGCGGGGAGACGACCGTGGGCTCCTCCTCGGCCGGCTGCCGCAGGAACACCGGTGCGCCCGGGAACCCGCCGGGCGGTGTGCCCGGACCGTCCTGGCGCACCATGGGCACCTCGTCGCCCGACGCGGTGCGGCCGAGGGGGGCGAAGTCGCCGGAGCGGTCCGCGACCAGGGCGAGCGCGCGGCGTCCGGCCACGGCCCCGGACTTGTCGGCGAGGGCGCCGCGCATCCCGATCGAGGTCTCCAGCTCGGTCCTGGCCCGGTCCGGATTGCCGGTGCAGAGCGCGAGGACGCCCAACTCATGGTGGAAGTAGGCCTCCTCGGCGACCTCGCCGGCGATCCTGGCGGCCTCCTGGCCGATCCTGAGAGCCCGCTCCCAGGCCCCCCAGCCCAGGCCCGCCGCGAAGGCCGGGGAGGCGCTGCGGGCCAGCAGGACGGCCGCGCTGGCCGCTCCCGCCTCGTCGCCCGGGACCAGCCGGCCCAGGGAGGCGACGATCGCGTCCGCCTCGGCGACGGCACGTTCCGGGGTGACCGAGGGGTGCGAGGCCCACCAGGCGTAGTGCTGGGCGGCGGTACGGGCGTGGGCGGCGGCCTCGTCCTCGTAACCGGCCGCCGAGAGCTGGGCGAGGACCCCGGCGGCGAGGCGGTAGCGGGGGCCGGCCGGGGAGAGCAGGCCGCAGCCCGCGAGCTCGCCGAGCGCGGCGTCCGCGTGGGTGTCGCCCACGAGGGCCGGCAGATGGGCCTGGTGGGGCACCTCGCCGCCGAGGGCGACGGCGAAGCGCAGGGTGGCACGGGCCGCCTCGCTGAGCCGGGAGGCGAGCAGCACGGCGGGCGCGGCGCCCTCGCCGAGGCTCGGCAGCGGGACGTCGAGGGCGTCGGCGGCGGGTGGAGCGGGGGCCGGTGGCGCGTCGTCCGCGCGTGGCTCGAAGTAGTCGTACTCGTCGAAGGCTTCGGGGACGGCGCGCAGCCGGTCGCGCTGCACGAGGAGCGATCCGGCCTGGACGAAGCGGAGCGGCAGGCCCTCGGACTCGAACCAGAGGTCGCCCGCCCAGTTCCGCTCCTCCTCCGTGAGGGGGCGCTCGACGACCTTCTCCAGCAGGGCCAGCGAGGCGCCGCGGCCGAGGCCGGCGAGGAGCACCTCCTCCAGGTGGGCGTCGACACCGGGGGTGGTGGTGTCGGGGGTGGCGGCGAGCAGGAAGGCGCACTCGGGGGTGGCGGCGAGCAGTTCGTCGAGGGCCGCTCCGCCGATCTCCAGGTCGTCGATGGTGACGACGGCGCCGATGGACCGGGCGAGCGCGAGCAGTGCGTCGCGGTCGGGGCGGTGGCTCGGGGCCTTGTACACGGTGTCGAAGAGGGCGTGCAGCAGATCGGCGCCGGTGCGGCCCCGGCCGTTGAGCCGGACGACTCCGTCGGGGGCCAGGTCCGCGCAGTCGGCGGCGACGGCGTCCAGCAGCGCGGTGCGGCCGGATCCGGCCTGACCGGTGAGGCGGACGCTGCGCCCGCGCGCCAGCAGGCGGACCAGGCGTTCGCGCTCCTCCTCGCGTTCCAGGAGCGGCAGTTGCGGGGCGGGCGGTCCCGCGGGCACCGGGGGCGCTCCGGCGCGTTCGTGGTCGGCGCGTTCGGCGGAGGTGCGGCGGGCCGGGGCGTCGGGGCCCGAGCCGGGCGGGCAGGACTCGACCTCGCTGCCGTCGACGGGGTTGACCGTGAGCAGGAGGTCGCCGACGGTCAGCTGGACGACCCGGACCTGCTGCGGTGTCCCCGGGCCGAAGTCGGCGCCGCCGGATTCGCGGGACGGGCGGCGGTGGCCGGACTCGCCGCCGGAGCGGTCGTGGCCCTGCCCGTACTCATCGGCTGCCCGGTGTGTCGGGTCCATCGCAAAGTCCCCCAGACGCGTCGTGCGCGGTTGCCCCTCCCGGCCTCACACGCGCCCCGCTGTCGCTTCCGGTCCGGTGTCCGCCCATGGGTTCGTTGTCATTCGGCGGACGGCCGAACCCTAGACCTTGGCACAGTATTCACGAACAGCCGGGGTGCCACGCCGTCCAGGACGTCACGTTCCGGTGAGGATTGCGTGACTTCTTCCGCCGGGTGCGGTCCGTCCGTCCGTCCGGACCCGACGGACGGAGCCCGGCGGTCCGGATCCCGGCGGGGCGAGGTGCCGCACGCACGTCCTCAGACGCGCGGCAGCGACTCCGCGGCGATGCCGCCCTCGATGGCCAGGATGCGGTGCAGCCGGGTGGCCACCAGGAGGCGCTGCATCTGTGGCGGCACGCCGCGCAGCACGAGGCGCCGTCCGGCCCGTCCCGCCCTGCGGTGGGCTCCCATGATGACGCCCAGTCCGGTGGCGTCCCAGGAGTCCAGCTCGGTCAGGTCCAGCACGAGGTCGCCGACTCCGTCGTCCACGGCCGAGTGCAGGACCGTACGGGCGTCCGCCGCGCTTCGGACGTCGAGGCGGCCCCCGACGACCAGCTCGACGTGGTCGCCCCTGATGTGCATATGCGCTCCCCGGTCATGCTCCGTAGAAGGTCTGTCTGCTCTGCCGTCGGCCGTCCGTTCCGCCGCCGGCCCTGTCGTGGGCCCTGCCTCCGCCACGCGTGGCGCCCTGTCTCTGCCACCACTGACTGTCGCGACGACAGGGAAGTTGCCGTCTGTAGGCGAACCGATATCGAATTCACTCGGTGGAGTGACTCCGGTTCGTCGGGGACCGGTCCCCGACGGGTAGAATCCCCCGCTCCCCCGGCCCGGACGGTGGCGGGCCGGCGGGCCGAGGAGCCGGGTCCGGTCAGTACGTGTAGAAGCCCTGCCCGCTCTTGCGCCCGATGTCACCTGCGTCGACCATCCGGCGCATCAGCTCCGGGGCGGCGAACTTCTCGTCCTGCGACTCGGTGTAGATGTTGCCGGTGGCGTGCAGGAGGATGTCGACGCCGGTCAGGTCCGCGGTGGCGAGCGGGCCCATGGCGTGGCCGAAGCCCAGCTTGCAGGCGATGTCGATGTCCTCGGCCGAGGCGACGCCCGACTCGTACAGCTTGGCGGCCTCGACGACGAGCGCCGAGATCAGCCGGGTGGTGACGAAGCCCGCCACATCGCGGTTGACGACGATGCACGTCTTGCCGACCGACTCCGCGAACTCCCGGGCGGTGGCGAGGGTTTCGTCGCTGGTCTTGTAGCCGCGCACCAGCTCGCAGAGCTGCATCATCGGGACCGGAGAGAAGAAGTGCACGCCGACGACGCGTTCCGGACGCTCCGTCACGGCCGCGATCTTGGTGATCGGGATGGCGGAGGTGTTGGACGCGAGGACGGTGTTCTCGCCGACGACCTTGTCCAGGGCCCGGAAGATCTCGTGCTTGACTTCCAGCTTCTCGAAGACGGCTTCCACCACGACGTCCGCGTCGGCGACGGCGTCGAGGTCGGTGGTCGTGGTGATGCGGGCGAGCGCGGCCCCGGCGTCGGCCGCGTCCAGCTTGCCCTTGGAGACGAACCTGTCGTACGAGGCCTCGATGCCGTCACGGCCCCGGGTCAGCGCGGCGTCGGTGACGTCCCGCAGCACGACGTCCCAGCCCGCCTGGGCGGAGACCTGCGCGATCCCGGATCCCATGAGTCCGGCCCCGATGACGGCGAGCTTCCTGGCCACGTTCGCACCCCTTGGTTTCTGTTCGCCCGTGCGCAATTGTTCACGGCGGTTCACATGCTCTCCGGCGGAGGTTAGTACCCGTCGGGCGCGCTGGGGCGGTGAAGAGATGCGCGTCACGTCTCAGATGACGGACATCACACCGGGACGCGTCATTCGGCTCCGCGTCGCGCGTAGTTGAGGACCTGATCGCCGAGCAGCCCCTCGATGTCGTCGAGGACGCCGAGGGCGTCGTGGGAGACCTCGACGGCCTTGCGGCCCTTCATCATCTCCTGGCTGACATAGCCGACGAGGGCGTGCTCGATCCAGGCGATCTGGCCGCCGACGAGGAGCGGCAACGGGTCACCCTCGCTCGCCCCGGTGTCCTCCCGCAGGGTGGCGACGACGGACTGGAGCACCTCCTGCTGGAGGTACCAGAGGCGGGCCTTGAGGGTCGGAGCGTCCTCGATGACGCGCATGAAGTCGGCGAAGCCGTCCATCAGCCCGAACTCCGGTGAGACGGCGACGACGGCGGCGCGCACCTCGCGCAGGACGGCCTCGGCGGCCGACTCGCCCGGGTCGCGGGCGCGGACGTAGCGGGCGACGCGCTGGGTGACGTGCTGCATCCGGTCGAGGAAGAGATCCTCCTTGGCCGGGAAGTAGTTGTAGACGGTGTTCACGGAGACGTCGGCCAGTTCGGCGATCTCGGCGACGGTCACCGTGACGAAGCCGTGCTGGAGGAACAGCCCGGTCGCCATGTCCGAGATGCGCTGCTTGGCCTGGCGCTTCTTGCGTTCCCTGAGTCCCTCAGCCATGTCTCCATCGTAGGACGCGCCGAACAATCATGGTGTCAATGAATTATTGGAGTCATTGCAATTTTAGGCTCACTCTGTTTTTCTGACCCCATGACCGTCATCAGCACCTCCGGGCTGGCCCGGACCTTCACGACGCCGAGCGGCCCGGTGGAAGCCGTCCGCTCCATCGACCTGACCATCCACCCGGGGGAGATCGTCGGCCTCCTGGGCCCCAACGGCGCCGGCAAGACGACCACGCTGCGCATGCTCACGACGCTCCTCACCCCGACCGGCGGCGCGGCCACCGTGGCCGGCCACGACCTGCTCACCGACCCGGCGGCCGTCCGCGCGGTCTGCGGGTACGTCGCCCAGTCCGGCGGCGTCGACCCGTATCTGACCGTCCGGGAGGAGCTCGTCACCCAGGGCAGGCTGTACCGGCTGAGCCGGACGGAGGCCGCCGCGCGCGCCGGGGAACTCGCCGATCGGCTCGGCCTCGACGGACTGCTCGACCGGAAGGCGGCGAGCCTCTCCGGAGGGCAGCGGCGCCGGCTCGACATCGCCATGGCCCTCACCCACCGACCGGCCGTGCTCTTCCTGGACGAGCCCACCACGGGCCTGGACCCCGGGAGCCGGGCCGATCTGTGGGACCTGGTGCGGAGCCTGCGCGACGGGACCGGCACCACCGTCGTCCTGACCACGCACTACCTCGACGAGGCCGACGCGCTGGCGGACCGGCTGATCCTCGTCGACGGCGGCACGGTGGTCGCGGAGGGGACCCCGGCCGAGCTGAAGGCCCGCTACGCCGGCTCCCCCGACGCCTCCCTCCAGGACGCGTTCCTGGCCGCCACCGGCCGCCCCGTCACCCCTGCCGACCCCGCCCCCGCAGCCGTATAGGAC
>NZ_JAAXYC010000409.1 GCF_018619185.1 Streptomyces sp. McG3
TTGAAGGGTTAAGGCTCCCAGTAGACGACTGGGTTGATAGGCCAGATGTGGAAGCCCTGTAAGGGGTGGAGCTGACTGGTACTAATAGGCCGAGGGCTTGTCCTCAGTTGCTCGCGTCCACTGTGTTGTTCCCGGGTTGCGAACAGTTATCGCACCGGTTGAACAGTTTCACTACTTAATTGAAGAGTGTGCTTGTTCGCTAGAACCCGATAGGGTTTCGGTGGTCATTGCGTTAGGGAAACGCCCGGTTACATTCCGAACCCGGAAGCTAAGCCTTTCAGCGCCGATGGTACTGCAGGGGGGACCCTGTGGGAGAGTAGGACGCCGCCGAACAATCTTTCAAGGACCCCTGGTCCCAGCGTTCAACGCTGGGACCAGGGGTCCTTTTGTTTTTCCCGAAGCGCGTCGACTGGTCGGCTGCGCGAGAATGTCTGTGGTACCCGAAGACAGGAGTCACACCCATGTCCACCAACTCTCCCGACGATCGTCCGGAGCGCGAGCCGCGTCGCCGGGACGGCGGTGACAGGGGCGGTTACCGCGGTGGTCGTGACGACCGGTCCGGTTCCGGCGCACCTCGACGCGACAACGACCGTGGCGGCTTCCGCCGTGACGACAACCGGCCTTCCGGCGCCGGCACCGGTGGCGGCACTGGCGGTGGCTTCCGCCGTGACGACCGCGACCGTGGTCCGCGTCGTGACGACAGTCGGCCGACCGGCGGTGGTTTCCGTCGTGACGACAACCGCGGCGGCGGTGGCTCCGGTGGTGGGTTCCGCCGGGATGACAACCGTGGTGGGTCCTCCGGTGGTGGTTTCCGTCGTGATGACAGTCGTGGTGGGGACCGTGATCGTGGGCCTCGTCGTGATGACGACCGTGGTGGGTACCGGGGTGGTCAGCAGCGTGATGACCGTGGTGGCCGTCCGAGCGGTGGCTTCGAGCGCCGTGACGACCGGCCGCGCGGTCCGCGCCGTGACGACGACCGGCCCTCCGGCGGTGGCTTCCGCCGCGACGACAGCCGGCCTTCCGGTGGAGGTTTCCGTCGTGACGACAACCGGGGCGGTGGCTCCGGTGGTGGGTTCCGTCGTGACGACAGCCGGCCCTCGGGTGGTGGGTTCCGTCGTGATGACAGTCGTGGTGGGGACCGTGATCGTGGGCCTCGTCGTGATGACGACCGTGGTGGGTACCGGGGTGGTCAGCAGCGTGATGACCGTGGTGGCCGTCCGAGCGGTGGCTTCGAGCGTCGTGACGACCGGCCCCGTGGTCCGCGCCGTGACGACGACCGGCCCTCCGGCGGCGGCTTCCGCCGCGACGACAACCGGGGCGGTGACAGGGACCGGGGCGGATACCGCGGCGGTCAGCGCGACGACCGGGACCGTGGTGGTTTCCGGGGACGCGATGACCGGGGCGGCGACCGCGATCGTGAGCCGATCAAGCGGCTGCCGATTCCGGACGACGTCACGGGCGACGAGATCGACAAGGACGTACGCCAGGAGCTCATGAGCCTGCCGAAGACCCTTGCCGAGGACGTCGCGCGCAACCTGGTCATGGTGGCCCGGCTGATCGACGAGGACCCCGAGGAGGCGTACGCGTACGCCCGTATCGCCCTCCGGCTCGCGTCCCGCGTCGCCGCCGTGCGTGAGGCGGCCGGGTTCGCGGCGTACGCGACGCAGAAGTACGCCGAGGCGCTCGCCGAGTTCCGGGCCTCCCGGCGGATGACCGGGTCCGTGGACCTGTGGCCCGTCATGGCGGACTGCGAGCGTGGGCTCGGGCGTCCCGAGCGGGCCATGGCCATGGCCGGCGAGCCCGAGGTGCAGAAGCTGGACAAGGCCGGACAGGTCGAGATGCGACTCGTGGCCGCCGGGGCACGTCGTGACATGGGCCAGATCGACGCCGCCATCGTGACGCTCCAGAGCCCCGAGCTCGCGTCCAACTCCGTGCAGCCGTGGACGCCGCGACTTCGCTACGCGTACGCGGACGCCCTGCTGGAGGCGGGGCGCGAGGACGAGGCGCGGGAGTGGTTCGGGAAGGCGCTGGAGGCCGACAAGGACGGTTCCACCGATGCGTCGGACCGGCTCGCCGCGCTCGACGGCGTGGAGTTCGTCGATGCCCTCGGTGACGACGGGACGGCCGAGCAGGACGCGGTCGACGGGGACGAGGCGGACGACGCGGACGACGACGTCGCGGCTCGTGCCGAGGACGCGCGCGAGGGCCGCGACGACGAGGACGACGACCAGGACGGGTCCGCGGACGGTTCGGTCAAGGCTTAGCAGCTGGTGAAGAGGGGCGGCACTCCGGTCGGAGTGCCGCCCCTCTTCACGTTCCGTGCCGGTCCTGCGGTCCGCGGAAAGCTCCGCGGATCAGTCGAGGGCGAGGCTTCGCATGACCAGGCCCGTGGCCGGCTTCGGGCCGAACGACGTCGACTTGCGGGGCATGGTGACGCCCTGCCGGGCCAGGTCCCGGACGACCTCTTCGCGTACGGGATGCATCAGGACCGCCGTGGCGTCGAGGCGTTCCGCCTGCTCGACGGCTGCCGCGGTGTCGTGGATGTAGCCGATGTGCTCCGGCGCGTCCGGGATCCGCCACACGTCGTCGAGCAGCGCGGAGTGCAGGACCGTCGCGTCCAGGGTGCGCCAGGCGTCCGGGCGGTCCGTCCGAATGGTGCGGGCCAGCAGGGCCGGGTCGGGGCGGTCCACCAGGTGGAAGCCGCCGTCGCCGGCGAGGAGGAACGCGTTGCCCCCGGCCGCCGCTCCGGCCAGCGCGTCGAGGGCCCGGGGGAGCGGACCCTCGACCGGCCGGACGCGGAAGAGGCCGGCCAGCGCCTTCAGGGCCCGGGAGACCGGCAGCCCGCGCAGCAGCCGGTGGATGGCGCGGACCTGGAGGGGGTGGCGGGCCGTGTCGACGAGGAGGACGAGCCCGTGGTCCCACGGGCCGGGCGCGGTCTGTTCCCGCTGGAGCCGGAGATAGGTGGCCCAGCGGTGGTGGCCGTCCGCGATGAGCGCCTGGTGCCGGGCGAGGTCCGACGCGATCTCGCTCCGTTCGGCCGGGTCCGTCACGGCCCAGAGACGGTGCCGGAAACCGTCCTCCGTCGTGGTGGCGAGCAGCGGTTCCCGCAGGACCGTGCGCTCGATCACCGCTGCCGCCCCGGCCGGTGCGCCCGTCTCGCCGCGGTAGGTCAGCAGCAGCGGCTCCAGATGGGCCCCAGTCGTACGCATCAGCTCCGCGCGGTCCGCGACGACGTCGTCCATGACGTCCTCGTGGGGCAGCACGATGCCCTCGGAGGCGGGGGAGAGGGCCAGGGCGCCGATCAGGCCCCGCTGGAGGATCTCGTCGCTCCGCTGCTCGTAGACGTACAGCACCGGGTCCGGGTCCGGGGCGATGACGCCCTCGGCCAGCCAGCGGTCCAGTGTGTCGGCCGCCTGCCGGTGCCGGTCCCGGGCCGTGTCGGCCTGGGGGAGGATGAGGCGCACGATGTTGTGCGGATCCGCGGACTCCAGGTGGTGCAGCCCGTCGGGCCTGACGACCACGTCGTACGGGGGCGAGGTCACGGCGGCAAGGCTGCCGACCCGCTCGGGGACGTAACGCAGTCCGCGGAACGGGAAAAGCCGCAGCCCCTGGTCGACGGGGCCTGAAGTGTTCATCAGGGCATCGTATGTGTGCAGAGGGCATACGCGATGATCGGGGCAGAACGCGTGGAAGAGGAGCGAGTCATATGAGCCACCAGCAGGACAGGTCCCGGCCGTCGGGGAGCAGCACGGCGCTGAGCGAGGCGTACGACACGGCTCTCCTCGACCTCGACGGGGTCGTGTACGCGGGCGGCGAGGCCATCGGCCACGCCGTGGAATCGCTGGCCCGGGCGCGGGCGGGGGGCATGCACCTCGCGTACGTCACCAACAACGCGCTGCGGACGCCGGACGCGGTGGCGGAGCACCTGACGGAGCTCGGGGTGCCCGCCGAACCCTCCGACGTGATCACCTCCGCCCAGGCCGTCGCCCGGCTGGTCGCCGATCAACTGCCGCCCGGGGCAAGGGTGCTGGCGATCGGCGGCGAAGGGCTTCGGGTCGCGCTGCGCGAGCGCGGGCTGGTGCCGGTGGAGTCTGCGGACGACGACCCGACGGCGGTGGTCCAGGGCTATGGCGGACCGGACATGGCGTGGGGGCGGTTCGCCGAGGCGAGCTACGCGATCCGGCGCGGGCTGCCGTGGTTCGCGTCCAACACCGACCTGACGATCCCGGGCGCCCGGGGCATCGCGCCCGGCAACGGAGCCGCGGTCGAGGTCGTCCGGATCGCCACCGGGGCCGAGCCGCAGGTCGCCGGGAAGCCGTTGCCGCCGATGCACCGCGAGACCGTGCTGCGGACCGGGGCGAAGCGGCCGATCGTCGTCGGGGACCGGCTGGACACGGACATCGAGGGCGCGTTCAACGGGGGCGTGGACTCCCTGCTGGTGCTGACCGGGGTGACCGACGCGGCACAGTTGCTGGCCGCCCCGCCGCAGCACCGCCCGACCTATGTGGACCGGGACCTGCGGGGGCTGCTGACCGGGCAGCCCGAGGTGACGCCGGCCGGTGACGCGTACCGGTGCGGGGGCTGGTCGGCTGCCGTGCGCGGGGGCGAGCCGGTGCTGGAGGGCGAGGGCGAGGCGCTCGACGGGCTGCGGGCACTCTGCGCGGCGGCCTGGACCTTCGCCGGTCCGGGTGTCTGCGGGCTGGAGACGGGGAAGGCCCTCGCCGGGCTCGGGCTCTGAACCGATCCTCGGCGCGGCCCGACGGACCGGCCCCTGGTGCTACCCGCGCACCGGGCCCGGCGCCCCTCGACGCCCCGGGCACGCGGTGGTGTTGAGGGGTTCGAGGGTGTGGGGCTGCGGCCCGGGACCAGTGGCGTGAAGAGGAAGATAGGTTAACCTAACCTGGTGCTGCTCGGTGGTCTGCCCGTGCCCCGCGCCGTGCCGCTCCACCTCACCGACTCCGGGAGTACGACCATGCAGCGCCTCACCGCAGAATCGGTGACCCTCGGCTACGACCAGCGGGTCATCACCGACAACCTCTCGGTGGAGATTCCCGACAACTCCTTCACCGTGATCGTCGGTCCCAACGCCTGCGGCAAGTCGACCCTGCTGCGCGCCCTCGCCCGGATGCTGAAGCCGAGCCGGGGGCAGGTGCTGCTGGACGGGCAGACCATCCACCAGTTGCCGGCGAAGAAGGTCGCCCGGACGCTGGGGCTGCTGCCGCAGTCCTCCATAGCCCCCGACGGGATCACCGTCGCCGACCTCGTCGCCCGCGGCCGCTACCCCCACCAGGGGCTGCTGCGGCAGTGGTCGCCGGAGGACGAGCGGGTCGTCGACGAGTCCATGGAGTCCACCGGCGTCGCCGAGCTGGCCGATCGCTATGTCGACGAACTGTCCGGTGGCCAGCGCCAGCGGGTCTGGATCGCCATGGCGCTCGCCCAGCAGACGCCGCTGCTGCTGCTCGACGAGCCGACCACGTACCTCGACATCCAGCACCAGATCGATGTCCTCGACCTGTGCGCGGAGCTGCACGAGACGCAGGGCCGCACGCTGGTCGCGGTGCTCCACGACCTGAACCACGCCGCGCGGTACGCCACGCATCTCATCGCGATGCGGGACGGGGACATCGTCGCGGAGGGACCGCCCTCGGAGGTGGTCGACGCGGCGTTGGTGGAGCGGGTGTTCGGGATGCGGTGCCAGGTCATCGACGACCCTGAGACGGGGACTCCGCTGGTGGTGCCCGCCGCCCGCAAGGCTCGGAAGGTCGCCGCCGCCTAGGTGGTGGGCCGGGGGCACCACCAGCGGAGTCCCCGTCTCAG
>NZ_JAAXYC010000410.1 GCF_018619185.1 Streptomyces sp. McG3
TGTATAAGAGACAGGGTCATGCCCGTCCAGGCGCCGGGCGAGCGCCAGGCCGCCGCCATCTCGTCCAGCCGTCGGGGCAACGTCTCACGCCAGTCGTCGTCGAGGACGGGGAGGGCGGCGTCCGGGGAGACGGCGGTGCTCGCCCCGAGATCCTTGCGGGCGGCGTCGCGGAATGCGGCGGCGAGCCCGGCGAGATGGCCGAGCAGCTCCCGTACGGCGTAGTCGGGACAGGGGGTGGGGCCGTCCAGCCGGCTGTCGTCGACCGGGCCGAGCAGCGTGACGATCCGCCGGGCGGCCGGCTCCAGGTCGGGAGGAGCGGCGGCATCCGGCACGGGGTTCTCCTGTGCGTCCATACAGGGAAGACCCTTCGGCCACCGGAAACTCATCGACCGGGTGGCGCGCGATCCGATTCCCGGGAGGCTGCCCCCTGCCCTGCCCTGCCCTGCCTTGCCCGGACCGTGGCCGGGTGGCGCACACCGTCACATAGCGGATGGTTCCTCGCCGTCCTCTTGTCGGCGACCCCCGAGCCATGGCATACAGGTCTGGACCATTGCTGTCCGGATGGAAGGCACCACCGTGCAACGCCCCCACATATCTGCCGCGTTGACCTGTTCCGCCCTGCTTCTCACCCCCCTCCTCTCCGCCTGCGGTGGCACCGCCGAAGCCGACACGCAGCCTCCCGGCACCCCCAAGGGCGTGACCGCTCAGGCCAGCAGCTCCACCTCGGTGCACGTCATGTGGGAAGGCGCCTCCGACAACAAGAAGGTCGCCGGATACGAGATCTACCGTGGCAAGGCCAAGGTCAAGAGCGTCCCGGCGACCAAGACCATGATCGACGTCGACGGGCTGACGGCCTCGACGGACTACACCTTCAGCGTCCGGACCAAGGACACAGCGGGCAATCTCTCCGCGCCCAGCAAGGGCGTCCCCGTCACCACCCAGGCCACCCCGCCCAAGGACGACACGCCTCCCACCGTCCCGGCGAGGCTGACGGGCAGCGCCGACGGGAAACGTGCCGCCACCCTCACCTGGGGCGCGTCCAAGGACGACGTCGGCGTCACCTCGTACGACATCTACCAGGAGGACTCCCGGATCCACAGCGTCCCGGCCTCCGAGACCACGGCGAAGCTCACGGGCCTGCGCCCGGGGACCGTCTACACCTTCACCGTCCGGGCACGGGACGCCTCCGACAAGTCCTCGGCCGACAGCAACACGTTCGACCTCACCACCGAGTCCGCCCCCGGCGCCCCCGCGAGCACCGCCCCCACCGGTCTGAGCGCCGAGGTCGGCAAGGAGGGCGCCGACTTCACCCTCGACCTGTCCTGGGACCAGCCCGAGACGGGCGGAGTCATCCCCGCCTACGAGCTTCATCTGAACGGCAAGCTGACCACCACCATCGTCTGGGGCGGCACGCCTCCCAAGGGGCGGGCCACCTACCGGCTGGACCTCTCCGACCCGGCGGGCACCCGCTATTCGGTGAAGCTCAGGGCCAAGCTTCCGGACGGCAAGTGGGGTGACTTCTCGGCCCAGCGGACGGTCGTCCTGACGGACTGAGGAACGCCCGACCGCCGTCTCCCAGGCGTGCGGCGCGCGGCCCCCCATGGTCCATTGGTCCCGGAAGGCCAGTGGACCGAAGGGGCTGAACCATGGATCCGGGAGAGGACCTGAGCACGCGGGTCGACGTGCTGATGGACGGTCTCGTCGCCGACCTGGAACGGCTGACGGCCATCCCGCCCATCGCCTTCCCCGGCTTCCCGCCCGAGCCCGTGCGCGAGGCCCACGACCTCCTCGTGGACCTGTTGCGGGGCGCGGGCGTGGAGCGGGTGGAGAGGCTGGACCTCCTCGTCACCCGTCTGGAGTCCCCGCGCCCGTTCCGTATCCCGCTCACCGTCACGCCGGGCGACCAGGCCTCCGGATGCGAACCCGCGACCGACGGCCCGGCGTACCGCGCCGCCCGTACCGCGCTCCGGGACGGCATGGGCGACCTGCGCGCCCCGAACGAGCGGGTCCTCTTCTCGGAGCTGTGGTCGGCGGTGATCGCGGAGGCCGCGTTCCTGCGCGAGTACGCGAGGACGTACGGGACCGCGACGGGCGGGGACACGGCATGAGCAGCGCGGCCGACACGAAACCGGCCCCGGAGGAAGAGCCCCCGGCCAAGAAGGGGTTCACCTTCCCCAGCGCCCTCACGATCCTCGCGGTCGTCACGCTGGCCGTCTGGGCGCTGGCCTTCCTGGTCCCGCCCGGAGCGTACGACCGCAACGAGGAGGGCGCCCCGGTCCAGGGCACGTACCACCGGGTCGACTCCGACCAGAGCTTCGTGGACCGCCTGAACGACCTCTTCCTCTCCCCGGTCAACGGCCTCTACGGCGTCCAGGACGCGAAGACGGGCGAGGTCGGCCCGGATCTGGCCGGCGAACTGTACGGCAGCGCGGGCGTGTTCCTCTTCGTGCTCGCCATCGGCGCGTTCATCACCGTGGTGTTCGCCACCGGCGCCCTGGACCGGGGCATCGGCCGCCTCGCGCACCGGCTGCGCGACCGGGGAGCGCTGCTCATCGCGGGCGTGATGCTGGTCTTCTCCCTCCTGGGCACCGTCGAGGGGTTCGCGGAGGAGACGCTCGGCTTCTACGGCCTGATCATCCCGCTGATGCTGGCCCTCGGCTACGACCGCATGGTGGCCACCGGCACGATCATCCTCGGCGCGGGCATCGGCGTGCTCTGCTCCACCGTGAATCCCTTCGCCACCGGAGTCGCGTCCTCCGCCGCCGACATCTCGCTCGGCGACGGCATCGTGCTGCGCGCGATCATGTGGGTGGTCCTGACGGCCGTGACGATCGGCTACGTCATCCGCTACGCGGGCCGCGTCCGCAGGAATCCCGACCGCTCGCTCTCCGGCTTCCTGCCCGGCGACCGCGAGCACAACGCGGCGGACGCGGGGGAGCCCCCGGAGCTGACCGGGCTCCACCGGACCATCCTTGTCCTGGTCGCCCTGGTCTTCAGCTTCATGATCTTCTCGGTCGTCCCGTGGTCCAGCGCCCTCACGGGCGACGCCGACGCGACCCCGTACGGCTTCGAACTCGGCTGGTCCTTCCCCCATCTGGCCGCCCTGTTCCTGGTCGCGGCGGTCCTGGTGGGCGTCGTCGCCCGGTTCGGCGAGCAGAAGCTCAGCGCGACGATCATCCAGGGCGCGGCGGACTTCATCTCCCCGGCCCTGGTCATCGTCCTCGCGCGCGGCGTCACGGTCATCATGAACAACTCGCAGATCACCGACACCGTGCTGCACTCCATCGAGGGCGTGGTCTCGGGCACCTCGTCGGCGGTGTTCGCGGTCTTCGTCTTCATCGTCAACCTGCCGCTCGCCTTCCTCATCCCCTCCACCTCCGGCCACGCCACGCTGGCGATGCCGATCCTGGCTCCGCTCGCCGACTTCGCGGGCGTCTCCCGCGCCGTGGTCGTCACGGCGTGGCAGGCGGCGAGCGGCTGGATGAACCTCTGGGTCCCGACGACGGCGGTCACCATCGGCGGGGTGGCCCTGGCGAAGATCGGCTACGACACGTACCTGCGGTTCGTCTGGCCGCTGCTGGCGATCCTGGCCGCTCTCATCTGCGGTTTTGTGGCACTGGGGGCGGTGTGGACGTGAGGTGCCGAGGAGCGGGTGTCCGGGAGCGGCACGAGTGACCCCGGCCGGGAACACCACCGCCCCCGGCGCTGTGCGGGGCCGGGGGCGGTGACGGTGCTCGCGCCGTGGGGTCAGCGCAGCTGCTCGTACGCCGGCAGCGTCAGGAAGTCCGCGTAGTCCTGGTCCAGGGAGACCTGGAGCAGGAGGTCGTGGGCCTGCTGCCACTTGCCGGCGGTGAAGGTCTCCTCGCCGATCTCCTCGCGGATCGCGGTCAGTTCCTCGGCGGCGACCTTGCGGGCCAGGTCCGCCGTGGCGTGTTCGCCGTTCTCGAAGACCACGTCCGCGTTGATCCACTGCCAGATCTGCGAGCGGGAGATCTCCGCGGTGGCGGCGTCCTCCATCAGGTTGAAGATGGCGACCGCGCCCAGGCCCCGCAGCCAGGCCTCGATGTAGCGGATGCCGACCGCGACGGCGTTGCGCAGGCCGTCGTAGGTCGGGCTCGCGTCGAGGGTGTCGATGGCGATCAGGTCGCCCGGGGCCACCGAGACGTCCTCGCGGAGGCGGTCCTTCTGGTTGGGCTTCTCGCCGAGGACCGCGTCGAAGGAGGCCAGGGCGATCGGGACCAGGTCGGGGTGGGCGACCCAGGAGCCGTCGAAGCCGTCGTGCGCCTCGCGGTCCTTGTCCGCCTTGACCTTCTCGAAGGCGACCTTGTTGACCTCGGCGTCGCGGCGCGAGGGGATGAAGGCCGCCATGCCGCCGATCGCGTGCGCGCCGCGCTTGTGGCAGGTGCGGACCAGGAGTTCGGTGTAGGCCCGCATGAACGGGGCGGTCATGGTCACCGCGTTGCGGTCCGGGAGGACGAACTTGGCCCCGCCGTCACGGAAGTTCTTGACGATGGAGAAGAGGTAGTCCCAGCGGCCGGCGTTGAGCCCGGAGGCGTGGTCGCGCAGCTCGTAGAGGATCTCCTCCATCTCGTACGCGGCGGTGATCGTCTCGATCAGCACCGTCGCGCGGACGGTTCCCTGCGGGATGCCGACGTAGTCCTGGGCGAAGACGAAGATGTCGTTCCAGAGGCGGGCCTCCAGGTGCGACTCCGTCTTCGGGAGGTAGAAGTACGGGCCCTTGCCGAGGTCGATCAGGCGCTGCGCGTTGTGGAAGAAGTAGAGGCCGAAGTCGACGAGCGCGCCCGGCACGGAGACGCCGTCCAGCTGGAGGTGGCGCTCCTCCAGGTGCCAGCCGCGCGGGCGCATGACGACCGTGGCGAGTTCGCCGGGGGACTTCAGCGCGTACGACTTGCCCGACCTCGGGTCGGTGAAGTCGATGCGGCGCTCGTAGGCGTCGGTGAGGTTGAGCTGGCCGAGGACGACGTTCTCCCACGTGGGGGCGGACGCGTCCTCGAAGTCGGCGAGCCAGACCTTGGCGCCCGAGTTCAGGGCGTTGATGGTCATCTTGCGGTCGGTCGGACCGGTGATCTCCACCCGGCGGTCGTTCAGCGCGGCCGGAGCCGGTGCGACCTTCCAGGAGTCGTCCGCGCGGACCGCCGCCGTCTCGGGCAGGAAGTCCAGCGTGGAGGTGCGGGCGATCTCGGCGCGGCGCTCACCGCGCCGGGCGAGCAGCTCATTGCGGCGCGGGGTGAACCGGCGGTGCAGTTCGGCCACGAACGCGAGGGCCGCGTCGGTCAGGACCTCTTCCTGCCGGGGCAGGGGCTCGGCATCGACGATGGCCAGCGTGGACGGCGCTGGTGCGGACATGAGCTGTCACTCCTTCAGCGGGCGGCGGCGTCTCATGGCCGCCGGGTCGCCTGAGACGGCACGGCGTGCCATGGCTCCGAGATACGGCCGTGGGCGCCGTCTGAGGTTCAGAGGGCTTCTGACCAGTGGATAGTAGTTTCCTCATGGTGGAAGTTCAATGGTTTGTTGATGTCGAGATTCTCCGGGTCGACAGAAACGGTCCGATGGCGGCGCAGCGTGCCAGCACGGCCACGGACGGTGGACGGCGAGCGGTTCCGCACGGTCACTCCAGGTGCTTCAGGTCCTGCGAGGTGTCGATGTCGTACGCCTCGGCCACATCCGAACACTCCACGAGCGTGATCGCATCGCGGTGCTCCCGCAGATACGCCCGCGCTCCCCGGTCGCCCACCGCCCCCACCGCGATGCGATCACGCTCGTGGAGTGTTCGGATG
>NZ_JAAXYC010000411.1 GCF_018619185.1 Streptomyces sp. McG3
AGGACGCGAACAGCCGGGCGGACTGCCGGACGGGCGCGGTGGTCAACAGCGTGCAGGACTTCTGGCGACAGGAGTTCGAGCGGCGCGACGCCTCCTACACGGCCGCTCAGACGGTCCTGTTCAGCCACGCCCGCCCCGTCCGGCACCTGCCCGGGCGGCCGGGCCGTATCGCCCCCGCCGCCGCCCGAGTCCGACGACAAGGACACCGACTCCCCTAAGCTCCCCGGAGGCGGCGGGGCCGAGGGAGCGTCGCGGACCACCGGTGACGACGAGAAGGCCTCACGTGTTCCCAGGGGCGACGTGGGCGACACGGACGATGTGGGCGAGGAGGAGGACGAAGCGGACGAGCCCGACGACGGGAGCGAGGAAGCGTCACACGGCAATCGGGGGGATGCGGACGACGAGTGGGACGACTGATGCTCAGGCGCTCGACCAGCGCCCGGTCCCGGATCGTCGGCTGGATGCTCATGCTGCTCAGCGCTGCCCTGGCGGTACCCACCTTCGGGATCACGATCGTCTGGCAGGCGGAGCTCGACCGGCAGGTCGACGTGCAACTCCTGTCCGAGGCCGACAAGCTACGCGCGTTCGCCCGCACCTCGCGCGACCCGTACAGCGGTGAGCGCTTCACCACGGGCGCCTCACTGCTGACAGCGTTCATGGCGGTCCACCGGCCCGAGCACAACGCCGCGTTCTTCAGCGTCGTGAACGGACGGGCCGACCGGCGCAGCCCCGGCCCGGTTCCGGTCCGTCTGGACCGGGACCCGGAGGTCGTGGCCCTGATGGCGCGGACGGCCGACACCCGTATCCGGTCGCTGGACTCCCGGGCCGGCATGGTTCGCTACGGTGTCGTCCCGGTACAGATGGCGGGCGACCACGTCGACACCCGGCTCGTCCTGGTCTCCTTCCGGGACCGGGAACTGCGGCAGGAACGTCACATGGCACGGCTGCTGCTGGCATCGGGAAGCTTCGCCCTGGTGGTCGCGGGACTGGCCAGCTGGCTGGTCGCGGGCCGGGTGCTGGCACCGATCCGGCTGGTCAGGCAGACCGCCGAGCGGATCAGCGAGACGGACCTGACCCAGCGGCTGCCGGTGCGGGGCAACGACGACGTGGCGGAACTGGCCGAGACGTTCAACCACATGCTCGACCGGCTGTCGGGCGCCTTCACCGCGCAACGTCAGTTCCTGGACGAGGTGGCGCACGAACTGCGGACCCCCATCACGGTTTTGCGCGGACATCTGGAGCTGATGGACGAGGACCCCGACAGCCAACGCGGCCAGACCCGCGCCCTGCTCTTCGACGAACTCGACCGGATGCGGCGGATCGTGGAGGACCTGCTGCTCCTGGCCCGGGCCGAGCGCCCCGACTTCCTCACCCTCGGCCAGACCAGTCTGACCGACCTGGTGGTCGACACGGCCGCCAAAGCCCAGGCGCTGGGGCGCAGGCACTGGACGGTGGCCGAGGTCGCCGACGTCAGCGTGCACCTGGACGAGCAGCGGGTCACCCAGGCCCTGATGCAGCTCGCCGTCAACGCGGTCAGTCACACCGGGGAAGGAGACGCCATCGAGATCGGGTCACGCCTGTGGCGCGGCAGGGTACTGCTGTGGGTCGCGGACACCGGGCCCGGCGTGGCCCCGGAGGACCGCGAGCGGATCTTCCAGTGCTTCTATCAGGGGGGCACCGCGGTTCCCGGCCGGGCCGCTCCCGGCATCGGACTCGGCCTCGCGCTGGTCCGCGAGATCGCCCAGGCACACGACGGTGTCGCCCACGTCGAGGAGGCGTCCGGGGGCGGCGCGAGATTCGTCATCGACCTTCCCGCACTGCAGCCCACGACGGAAGGAACCCATGGTGAGCAGGATCTTGATAGCCGAGGACGAGGCAAGAATCGCCGCCTTCGTCGAAAAAGGCCTGCGCCGTAGCGGGTACGTCACCCGGGTCGTCGCCGACGGCGTCTCCGCCTACGAGCACGCCCGCGGCCGGGACTTCGACCTCCTGATCCTCGACCTCGGACTGCCCGGCGACGACGGGCTCACGGTGCTGCGCAAGCTGCGGAAGGCGCGCATCTCCCTGCCCGTCGTCATCCTCACCGCGCGCGACAGCGTGAGCGACATCGTGGCCGGACTGGAGAGCGGCGCCGACGACTACATGGTCAAACCCTTCGCCTTCGACGAGTTACTGGCCCGCGTACGACTGCGCCTGCGCCGTGAGGAGCCTGCGGAGAACTTTCTGCTGCGGGTGGGCGATCTGATCCTCGACCTCCGCACCCGCCGGGCCCAGGTGGGTGAGCGCGTCTCCGACCTGTCCGCCCGTGAGTTCGCCCTCGCCGAGATCCTCATGCGCAACCCCGACCGGGTGCTGTCCCGGGAGCAACTGCTCAGCCAGGTCTGGGGGTTCGACTACGACCCCGGTTCGAACATCGTCGACGTCTACATCCGCTATCTGCGGCGCAAGATCGGCGCCGACCGGGTCCAGACCGTGCGGGGCGTCGGCTACCGGCTCCGGGCCTGACCACCGGGCGGGCGGCCTTCGCCCGGCGGCGGAAGCACCCCGCCGGACCCCATGAGAACAGTCTCACCGCTGTCTCACCGCCACCTCATCGCCCGCCCCGAGAATCCTCGTTACGGGTCATCGGTGACGCGAGGCCCGTGAGCGGCGCAGACGGTCGCCGCGGCCCCGCCCGGGAACAGGGCGCCGCCGCCACACCGGACCAGCAGACACGGAGGCGAACCCCCCGCCTGCCCTGCGACGCGAGCACCCGCACCTGATCCCCCGTGGTACCCGGGCCACCCGTGTGCCACGAAGGCCCGGTTGTGGGCGGGGTGAGAGCCCGCCCCGCGTGAAGAGCCACACGCCACTTCCGTATGGAGGACACTCCTGTGCGACAACTCATCGACCATGCCCGCACCTTTTCCGCCCGCTGTGACGGAGCAGGCCGTGAACTCAAGGAATTCGAGGCCGGCCAGCGGCCCTCCACCATGTTCATCACCTGTTCCGACTCCCGGGTGGTCCCCACGCTGCTGACCGACTCCGGCCCCGGCGAGCTCTTCGAGATGCGTACGGCCGGAAACATCGTCCCGCCCTACGATCCCGACGCGCCCACCAGCGAGATGGCGACGATCGAGTACGCCGTCTGCGTGCTGGAGGTGTCCGACATCATCCTCTGCGGGCACTCCCACTGCGGCGCCGTCGGAGCCCTGGCCCGGGGCGACGATCTGCGGACCCTGCCGGCGGTACGCGGCTGGCTCGGCAGGTGCGCCCCGACAGCCGGTCCTCAGCACCCCGAGGAGTTCGGCCCCGACTGCGAACAGCCCGTACAGCGCCATGCGGTGGCGCAACTGGACGCGTTGCGCGACTACCCGTGCGTGAGCCGCGCCGTGCGCGAAGGCCGGCTCGGGCTGCACGCCTGGTACTACGAGGTCCACACCGGCGCCGTGCAGGCCCACCGGCCCTCCACCGGAACCTTCTCCTCCCTGTGACAGCGACCCACCGGTGACCAGGCGGGCCGCTCCCGCCGCCACCTGCTGTCTCCCCCCACTCCTCTAGGAGCTGAAGCTCTCATGTCGTCTCCACAACTCCGGTTACGCCCGGACGCCCTGTCCCGCGACATCCTCGCCTCGATCGTGGTGTTCCTCGTCGCCGTGCCCCTGTGCGTCGGCATCGCGGTCGCCTCCGGTGTCCCCGCCGAACTGGGCCTGGTCACCGGCATCGTCGGCGGGCTGATCGCCGGCGCGATGCCGGGCAGCTCGCTCCAGGTCAGCGGCCCGGCCGCCGGGCTCACCGTCCTGGTGTACGAGGCGGTCACCACCCACGGCGTCGCGGCGCTCGGCGTCCTCGTCCTGTCCACGGGGCTCCTCCAGGTCGGGCTCGGCCTCGTCGGCTTCGGCCGGTGGTTCCGCGCCATATCGACCGCCGTCGTCCACGGCATGCTCGCCGGCATCGGTCTCGTCCTGATCGGCAGCCAGCTCTACGCCATGGCCGGGGCCAGCGCCCCGGGGAACGGTCTCGACAACCTGGCCGGGCTGCCGGAGCTGTTCACGCGGATCACGGGAGCCGCGGCGATCTCCTCCACCGCGATCGGTGTCGGCACCATCGTCGTACTGATCCTCTGGAAGCGGCTTCCCGGACGCCTGCCCCAGGTACTCCCCGGCCCGCTGGTGGCCGTGGGGCTGGCCACCGCGGCGGTGGCGGCGTTCGACCTGCCCGTCGCTCCCATCAAGGTGCAGGGGCTGATCGACTCACTGCGGCTGACGAGCCTGGACGACTTCGGCCTCCTGGCCGACGTCAGTCTCCTGGGCGTCATCCTCGCCTTCACGCTCATCGCCTCGGCCGAGTCCCTCTTCAGCGCCGCCGCCGTGGACCGGATGCACGACGGCCCGCGCACGCAGTACAACAAGGAACTCATCGCCCAGGGGACGGGCAACACCATCTGCGGCCTCGTCGGCGCGCTGCCCATGACCGCCGTCATCGTGCGCAGTGCCGCCAACGTGCAGGCAGGTGCGCGCACCAAGGCCTCCCGGATCATGCACGGAGCGTGGCTGCTGCTGTTCGCGGCCCTGTTCCCCGCCGTACTCGGGCTGATCCCCGTGGCCGCTCTCGCCGGGATCCTCGTCCACGCCGGGGCGAAGCTCATCCCCGTCGCGACCTTCCGACCGCTCTGGCGTGAACACCGGGGCGAGGCCGTGGTCCTGGTGGTGACCGCGCTGGCGATCGTCCTCACGGACATGTTCATGGGCGTGCTGCTCGGCATCGGGCTGGCCGTGATCAAGACGGCCTGGGAGACCTCCGCCGTCCGCCTCGACATCGACGAGCGGGACGACCGCACCACGGTCTCCCTCAGCGGCAGTGCCACCTTCCTGCGCCTGCCGCTGATCCTCGACACCCTGGAGGCCCTGCCGAAGGACCGGCCGGTGGAGCTCGACCTCTCGCGGCTCCGCCACCTGGACCATGCCTGCCGCACCGCCCTGGAGGCGTGGACCGCGCACAGCGGCGCCGTCCAGGGCCCCGGGGCGACGACGGACGACACACCGCGCGAGGCCGCCCTCGCGGGCGCCGCTCCGGACGGTGAAGGCCCACCGCGCACCGAGGGCCGCAGGCGCTGATCGCCGGGACCCGAGGGCGTGTCCGACGGATCTCGACCTGGGCCGCCTGACACGCCCTCGTCCGCCACGGTGCCGGCGCCCGGAGGCTTTCCCGCCACAGGCCGTTAGGTTGTGGGGGGAAAGCCTGCGGGCAGCCGGATTCGTGATGGGGGCGAGCATGACCATGCAAAAAGGAAGCAACGTCGCGGTGCCGGCCGGCACCGTGCGCGTCGAACTGGGCCGGCACGCCGCAGCGGGCGCCCCGGACGTCGACGCCTCCGCTCTCCTGCTGGTGGCGGGCAAGGTCCGCGACGACGCGGACTTCGTCTTCTACAACCAGCCGGCCCACGCGTCCGGCGCGGTCCGGCACGAGGGCAAGCGGACCGCTCCCGACCACGTCACCGACACCCTCGTCGTCGACTTCGGCAAGGTCGAGCCGGCGATCGACCGCATCGTCGTCGCCGCCTCCGCGGACGGCGGGACCTTCGGCCGGGTGAGCGGACTCCACGTGCGGGTCACCGACGCGGCGAGCGGCGCGGAACTGGCCCGCTTCGACAGTACGGACGCCACGGTCGAGACCGCCTTCATCCTCGGCGAGCTGTACCGGCGTCAGGGCGCCTGGAAGTTCCGCGCGGTCGGACAGGGCTACAGCACCGGCCTCGAAGGCCTGGCGACGGACTTCGGCATCTCCGTGGACGAACCCCAGCAGGCCCCGCC
>NZ_JAAXYC010000412.1 GCF_018619185.1 Streptomyces sp. McG3
CACGCCCCCCCGTTCACGACGACCGGGAGTCATGCGGCCGCCCCAGCCGTTTCCGCCGCGGCCGGCGGCGACCCGCCCCGGTCGGTTCGTCACCGGACCCGCCCGAGTCCGGGCGGGCCTCTCGCTAACCGGAGGACTCCTGCGTCACCCGGGTCCCCGGATGGCGCAGCGAGATCAGGAAGGCCGCGGCCAGGGCGATGGCCATCCCGTAGAACACCCACTGGTTCGCTTCGGCGAAGTCCATCCGGATCGCCGACATCGAGTCCCGTACGGTCTCGGCCACCGGTCCCGAGCCGGACGGTCCCCGGGAGTCCGCCTGACCGGTCACCGACTGCGCGACGGACTCGGCGGCATCGTGCGACGCACCGTCCGGTACGCCCTTGTCCCGCAGGGTCCCGTCCACCTCGGTGATCGTCCTGTGGGTCAGCACGCTGCCGAACACGGCCAGCCCGATGCTGGCCGCGAAGTTGCGTACGGTCTGGGTGATGCCGGTGACCTCGCCGTAACTGGCGTCGATCGCCCGGTTCACGGCGTCGGTCGAGGCCGGTGCCAGCAGCAGTCCGATACCCGCGCCCGCCATCGCCGCGTACAGCCACTGGTCGTGCATGGAGAGCGTGGTCAACTTCCCGGCCCACAGGGCGAATCCGACCGCACCGAGCGCCGTGCCGAGCTTCATCGCGGGGCGCGCGCCGCGCTTGTCGAGGATCCGGCCGCCCCACTGGGAGGCGAGCCCGAAACCGATGAAGAAGTACAGGAGGTACAGCGCCGCCTGGTTCGGCGACGCGCTCAGCGAGACCTGCGCGTACACGGAGGCGAAGAAGAACACCGGGACGAACGCCATCATGGCGAAGAACAGCACGGCGTTGTCGACGCGGAACGCCAGGTCGCGGAAGACTCGCAGGTTGATCAACGGGAAGCGGGTGCGCAGTTCCAGTCGGCAGAAGGCCGCCAGAACCAGCAGACCGCCCGCGATGCACGCCCAGGTGGCGACACTGTCCCAGCCCCAGGTCGACGCCTGTTGCAGCCCCAGCACCGTCAGCCCCATGCCGACGGCGACGAGCGCCGCTCCGGGCAGATCCAGGGGCTCGCGGCGGGTCCGGTCCGGGATGCGGGCCAGGACCGCCAGCACGACGGCGATGACGGCTACGGGGACGTTGACCCAGAAGATCGCCCGCCAGGTCCATCCGGTGAGCCAGCCGCCGAGCAGCGGCCCGACCGCGGTGAGCGCCCCGGACACCCCGAAGAACAGGGCCAGGGCCCGTCCGCGCCGGTCCACCGGGAACACGGCGATGACGACGGCGAGCGCGGCAGGGAACATCAGGGCCGCGCCGATGCCCTGGACGGCGCGGAAGCCGATCAGCCAGGCCTGCGCGAAGTCCCCGGAGGGCACCGCACCGCACAGCGCGGAGGCGATGACGAAGACCAGCGTGCCGATCAGCATCACGCGGCGGTGCCCGAAGATGTCGGACAACCGCCCGCCCAGGGCGAAGAAGGCTGCCAGCGTCAGCAGGTAGGCGTTGACGACCCACTGCATCTGCGAGGAGGTGAGCCCGAGTTCGTCGATGATGTCCGGGGCCGCGATCGCCACGATGGTCTGGTCGATGAACGTCATCGACACGGCGAACAGCATGGCCGTGAGAGCGAGGCCCTGGTTCGGCGGGCCGCCCCGCCGCCCCGCTGTTCCCGGCTCCGACGATCCAGGACTCTGGGTGCCCCTTTCGGGGTTGTCTCTGCCCATGGGTCCATGTTCGCCGGGCTGCCGCCGTGGTGCATCCCGAGCCGCGGGTGCGCCCCGTCCCGGCGGCGCGTCGCGATCGCTACTTGCCCGCCGCGGATCCGGTGTACGGCAGCAGGGCCATCTCGCGGGCGTTCTTGATGGCCGCGGCCATCTGCCGCTGCTGCTGGGCGCTGATCCGGGTGACCCGACGGCTGCGGATCTTCCCGCGGTCGGAGATGAACCTCCGCAGCAGATCGGTGTCCTTGTAGTCGATGTACGTGATCTTTGCTGCGTCCAGGGGGTTCGGCCGGTTCTTGAGCGGCTTGCGGGGGTCCTGCTGACGTGCCATGGGACTTCCTCGTGCTCGGTGTGGGGGTGGTTGTTCGGGTTGCGGGTTGTGCGGTACGTGGGACGGGGTGCGGGCGTCAGTGGACCGGGTCGAGGAGTGCGTCGAACGCGGCGGGCAGGTTCTTCCACGTCTCCCGACCGGAGCCGTACTCCTCGTCCGTGAGCAGGCAGGAGTCCAGCAGGCCGGTCAGGCCGTCGCGGTCGAGGCCGGGGGAGACGAAGACCAGGTGCTGGCAGCAGTCGCCGTGCTCCGGGTGCCAGTCCAGCGCGGCGGCCGCCCGTCGGTAGGGCGGCACCATGGACCAGGCGGCGTCCGGGAGTGAGGCGAGCCAGGGGCCGGTGTTCTCCACGCAGAGCGCGCCGCCCGCGGCATCCCAGGACAGCAGGGTGTCGGGCCTGTCCGCCAGCCAGAACCGGCCCCGGCTGCGGGCCGCCGCGCAGCTCAGGTCCTCCAGCGCGTCGAGCAGGCGCTCGGGGTGGAAGGGGCGGTGCCGCCGCCAGACGAGCGTGCCCACCCCGGCCTCGTCGGCCTCCTGCGGAAGCAGCGCACAGGCCGGGTGCTGGCCCGCGTCCGCCGCCTCCACATCGAATCCCGCGAAGGCGAGCCGGGCCAACTCGGCCGATCTGGGAGCGGCCTGGCGGGCCGTCGGGTTCAGCTGCCGGATCAGGGCGCGGTCCTCGTCGTCGGCCGCCGGGCTCGGCGTCACTGCCAGGACGGGCGCGTACTCCACCTGCCGGGCCCAGGTGTCGCCGATGGTCCGCCGGTCGGCCGGCGCCGCCGCGAGACCGGCCTCGGCCAGATCGTCGCCGTTGGAGAGGCAGGGCAGGACGAGAGTGGGGTCGACGGCCGCGAACACGTTGGTGACCTCGGCGGCGCTGGTGTGCGCGGCGATCACCTCGGCCATGGACTTCGGCTCGACGGAGTCCCAGAGCTCCAGGACGGCGAGGCGGGTCCGTCCGTCCCCCGCGAGACGTTCGAGTTCGGGGACGAGGTCCTCGCGCAGCGCGCAGCAGGCGCACGCGTTGACCAGCGGCGTCTCGCCGGAATCCAGCTCGCCGCCGGAATCCCGCAGGGAGCGACGTACGGTCCCGCCGGTGGCCGTGGAAAGGTCGTGGTGCAGCGCGACGCTGTACGGGACGTCCCGCAGCAGACCTTCCACCACGTCGCGGCGCGCTTCGGAGTGCAGGCCGCAGACGATGACGACGGGCAGTTTCGTGCGGTGCTCGGTCACCGTCCCTCACCACGTCCGTAGCGGCGTTCGAAGCGCTCCACGCGTCCGGCGGTGTCCAGGACGCGCGCGGTGCCGGTGTAGAAGGGGTGGCTCGCGGAGGAGATCTCCACGTCGACCACCGGGTAGGTGTTGCCGTCCTCCCAGGTGACGGTGCGGTCGCTGGTCATGGTCGAGCGGGTCAGGAACGCGAAGTCGGCGGCCTTGTCGCGGAAGACGACGGGGCCGTAGGAGGGGTGGATTCCGGGCTTCATGAAGGTGTCCTCGGGGTCGGGTCCGGGTCGTGTGCGGGGAAGGCGGGGCCTGGCCGGCCTCAGCGCTCCTCGCGGAAGTCGACGTGGCGGCGGGCGACCGGGTCGTACTTGCGCAGCACCATTCGGTCGGGGTCGTTCCGCCGGTTCTTGCGGGTGACGTAGGTGTAGCCGGTCCCCGCGGTGGAGCGGAGCTTGATGACCGGGCGTACTTCGTTGCGAGCCATGGGCGCTACTATATGGCAATGGTTTCCATTTTCAATAATGGATGCATCGAAGGAGAGGCAGGTAACCCCATGTCCGCCCACTGCCAACTGACCGGCTCGAAGCCGGGATTCGGCAACAACATCTCCCACTCGCACCGCCGGACGTCCCGACGGTTCGACCCGAATGTCCAGCGCAAGCGGTACTGGCTGCCCGGCGAGGGCCGCTATGTGCGCCTCACGCTGAGTGCTCGGGCCATCAAGACCGTCGACAGCATCGGCATCGAGGCCGCGGTCGCGCGCATCCGTGCGCGGGGAGGGAAGGTCTGATGGCGAAGAAGAGCAAGATCGCGCGGAACGACCGGCGCCGGGAGACCGTCGACCGCTACGCCGCCCGCAGGGCCGAGCTGAAGGAGATCATCCGCCGGCCAGGTACGCCGGAGCGCGAACGGGCCGCGGCCGCAGAGGAGTTGCGGCGTCAGCCGCGCGACGCCGGCGCCACGCGGGTGCGCAACCGTGACAGCGTCGACGGCAGGCCCCGGGGGTATCTGCGCAGGTTCGGGCTCTCCCGGGTCCGGATGCGTGAGCAGGCCCACGCGGGGTTCCTTCCGGGGGTGACCAAGTCCTCCTGGTGAAGGCGGTCCGGGCGCCGGGGCGGGTGGTGGTACGGCGGTCGCGCCGCGCCACCACCCGCTACGCGTCCCTCAGCGGCCGACCGGGTCGGCCTCCGCCCCGTCCCCGGGGGTGAGGAGGGTGAGGTGCCCGCCGTCGTCCAGGGGGGTCGGGACGGTCAGGGTCGTGAGCAGGTCCGCCCGGTCCGCGTCGAAGACGTGGACCTCGCCATGGCCTCCCCGGCTGACCGCGACCAGGCCCCCGCCGGGTGAGGCGGCGACGGCCCGCCGCTGCACGCCGTCCCAGGGGGTCCCGCCGGGCCGGGGCGCACCCGACATGGCCGGCAGGGGCAGGCGCTCGGCGACCTCCGGGCGGCATCCGGCGACCGGGGGTGCGGCGAGCAGGACGAGTTCGTCGCCGTCCGGGTGGACGCGGGTGTACGCGATGTGACGGGCGGTCACCGCGAGCCGGAAGACCAGCCCGGGTCCCAGGTCCAGCCGGCCCGTGACGCCTGTGTCGAGGTGGTGCCACCAGGCGTCGTTGGACCACTCCGGCCATTGCCCGGGGTCGCCGGGTCCGCCACGCACGCAGGACCAGAGCATCCGCCGCACGGGGTCGAGCCGCAGGTAGTGACCGCGCCCGCCGGAGCGCCCGTCGGCGGACCAGGGCAGGGGTGCCTCGCCGACGAGGTCGTCCCCCTCCCGCCGTGCGCGATGCACCCCCGACCCCGCGGCGGCGAACACCCGGCCGGTGAGCGGGTCGTGGGCGTCGCCGTGTCCGTCGTCGTCCGGCAGGGCGATCCGCCGGAAGGGGACCGCCGGAGGGCACGCGGGGGCCGAACGCATCAGATCGTGGTGCCGGTGGACCAGCAGCTCGCCCGGCTCCCGGTGGCGCAGCACCACGAGCGAGGACGGCCCGCCGAGGACCGTGACCCCCGGCTCGCCCGTCCGCCCCCGTACGCGTACGGCGACGGCGCCGTCCGGTGCGTCGAGGTCGACGGCCGTCAGGAGCCCGGTCCAGGCCTCCTCGTTGCGGCCTAGGCCGGTGGTCACCGCGAGGCGCCGCCCTCCCGGGTCCGCCGCCAGGTGTTCGGCGGGGACCGCGACCGGTATCCGCCGCCGGACCAGCGGCCGGCCGGCGCCGGGGCCGTACGGGTCGAGGACCAGCAGCTCGCCCGCCCGGTCGTCCACGCAGGCGGTGAGGCCCTCCGGCAGCGGGAGGAACCCCGCGTGCTCGGCGAGGTGCCGGTGGTTCAGCGCGGCGCGCTCCGTGCCGTCCGGCAGGTCCAACAGGCTGACCCGGCCGGCGACATGGTCGGAGACCAGCAGGCGCGGCGGCGCGTGGGGCGAGGGGTGCGGGGACTGCGGCATGGCGAACTCCTGCGGTCGGCGGGGTCATGGGGGCTGCGG
>NZ_JAAXYC010000413.1 GCF_018619185.1 Streptomyces sp. McG3
GGGCGGGGCTGATGGCGCGGCAGGGGGTTTCCACGGCGCTGACGGTGGAGTTCGGCGGTACGCCGCTGCCCGCGAAGTTCGTGAACACGCTGGTCGAGGGCTATGTCGACGACAGCCGTACGCTCCCGGACCTGTTCCTGCTGCGGTTCCGTGACCCCGACCGGGTGCTGCTGGAGCAGGCCGGGCTGAAGATCGGCACCGAGGCCCGGCTGCTGGCCCGCGCGGGCGGTGACACCGCCCCGAAGCCGCTGCTGGAAGGGGTCGTCACCGCGCTGGAGGTGGAGCTCGACGAGTCCGGCACGTTCACCGTCGTCCGGGGGCTCGACGAGTCGCACCGGCTGTTCCGGGGGCGGCGGGTGGCCAGCTACCAGAACATGACCCTCGCCGACATCTGCGGCCAGGTCGCCCAGCGCGCCGGGCTGAAGCCGGGCCCCGTCGACATCGCCGGGCCCGTACTGGAACACATCGCCCAGCCCAACATCACCGACTGGGAGTTCGTGCGCGGCCTCGCGGAGGAGGCGGGCGCGCAGGCGTACGTACGGGACGGGCAACTGCACATCACGAAGCCGGCGGAGGCGGGCGGAGCGCCCGACGCCTCGGCGCGCGCCGACCGCTACCCGCTCGTCCTGGAGCTGGGCAGCAATCTGCTGCGCTGCCGGGCCGGGGTGTCGGCCGCCGAGCAGGTCTCCGAGGTGGAGGTACGCGGCTGGGACGTCCAGGCGAAGCAGCCGCTGGTGGGCCGGGCCCCGGCGGGCTCGTCCCCGACGCTGGAGCTGGGGGTGACGGCGGCGGAGGTGTCGGCCCCGTTCGGCGAGGCCCGGTTCGTGGTGACCGATGCGGCCTACGGGGCGCAGGCCCAGGTCGACCAGGCGGCGAAGGCGCTGGCGGAGCGGATCGCCGGGTCGTTCGCGGAGCTGGAGGCGGTGATCCGGGGCAATCCGGAGGTGCGGGCGGGCAGTGCGGTGGCGCTGAACGCGGTGGGCGCGCCGTTCGAGGGCCGGTACACCGTGACGACCTCGCGCCATGTCTTCGACGCCGTACGCGGGTACGAGACCTGGATCACCGTGTCGGGGCAGCAGGAGCGGTCGCTCTACGGGCTGACGGGCGGCTCCCCGGCGGCGGGCGGTTCGCGGTGTGCGGGGCTGGTCAGCGGGACGGTGACGGACACGCAGGATCCGGAGGGGTCCGGGCGGGTCAAGGTGCGGTTCCCGTGGCTCTCCGACGAGTACGCGAGCGACTGGGCGCGCACGGCGCAGTCCGGCGGTACGGGGGGCGGCGAGGCGTTCATCCCGGAAGTGGGCGACGAGGTGCTGGTCGGCTTCGAGCACGGGCATCTGGACCGGCCGTACGTCCTGGCGGGGCTGTACAACGGGCAGGACCGGCCGGGGGGCGGGGGCGGTGGCGCATCTGCCGGTGCTCCCGGTGCCTCCGGTGCCTCCGGTGCGTCAGGCGCTTCCGGCACCCCTGGTGCTCCCCGTGCTCCGGGTGCCTCCAGTGCGTCCAGTGCTTCTGGAGGTACGGGAGGTACGGGAGGCGGGGACGAACTCGTCGATCCCACCACCGGCGCGGTGAACCGCCGGGCCTTCGCGTCGAAGAGCGGGAACCAGCTGGAGCTGCTGGACGCGGCGAACGGCCCGCAGGGCGTCCGGCTCCGTACCGGCGACGGCAAGCTCACGATCGACCTCGACCGCAAGGGCACCGCCATCGTCATCGGCAGCGACGGCAGCGTGACCATCGAGGCCAAGGAGCAGGTCTCCATCCGTGCGGCCGACGGCGTCGCCCTGGAAGCGGGGCGCGGGGCGCTCGAACTGACCGGCGAGAGCGTCACGCTGACCGCGCGGAAGGGCGTGTCCGTGGACGGCGGCACCGGGAAGGTCGGCATCGCGACTCAGGGCCCGGTGGAGGTGCGGGGCGGCGAGGTCACGGTCGACGGCAGTCGCCGCACGGAGATCAGGAGCGGAGGCTCGGTCAAGGTCAACGCGCCGATGGTCAAGTTGAACTGACAAGACGTCATGCGCACTGTGCGCGCGCAACATGCGGAAGGAGAACACAGCATGTCCGACGCAACCGCCGCCCCGGCAGCCCGGGTCGGCGACCCCACGGGCCACCCCGGCACGGTCGGGCCGCCCGGAGTCCTGTCCGTGCTCATCGGCGGGAAGCCCGCCGCCACCGTCGGGACCGCCCACCTGTGCTCCTCGCCCGCCGCCCATCCGCCGACCGTCCTCGCACCGCCCGGCAGCTCGACGGTGTTCATCGGCGGGCAGCCGGCCGCGCGCGTCGGTGACCTGGCGGGCTGCGGCTCCCCGGTGCTCTCCGGCTGCCCGACCGTACTGATCGGCGGGTGAACCGGAGCCATGGGACAGCAGTTCATCGGCGCGGGCTGGGCGTTCCCGCCGCGCACGGACGCCACCGGGTCCATCGCCCTGGTGCGTGGCGAGCACGAGCTGGAGGAGTCGATCCGGCTGATCCTGGCGACCTCGCCGGGTGAGCGGCCCATGCGGCCGGAGTTCGGCTGCGCGGTCAACGACTACGTGTTCGCCCCGGCGGACGCGGGGACCGCCGGGCAGCTCGCGTACGAGGTGCGGCTCGCGCTGGAGCGCTGGGAGCCCCGGATCGAGGTGACCGAGGTCGTCGTCCGGTTCGACGAGGCGGACAACGGCGTCCTCTACATCGACATCGGTTACACCGTGCGCGGCGCGAACGACCCCCGCAACCTCGTCTTCCCGTTCTACGTGATCCCGCAGCACGCCGAGTCCACCGAGGCATCGGCCGACGACGAGGAGGCGGGCGCATGACGTCACGCAGTCCGTACGACGAGGAGGCGGGCGCGTGACCCTGCCCGGTCCGTACGAAGGCCCGCACGAAGCCCCGCACGACGAGGAGGCGAGGGCGTGACCCTGCCCAGCCCGCATCTGGACGACCGCACCTTCCAGGGCCTGGTCGACGAGGCGAAGCGCCTGGTGCAGCAGCGCTGCCCGGAGTGGACCGACCACAACGTCTCCGACCCCGGGGTGACGCTGATCGAGGCGTTCGCGACCATGGTCGACCAGCTCGTCTACCGGGTGAACCGGGTGCCGGAGAAGAGCTATCTGACCTTCCTCGACCTGATCGGGGTACAGCTGCACCCGCCGACCGCCGCCCGGACCGAGGTGACGTTCCGGCTCTCCGCACCCCGCCCCGAACCGGTGCTGGTGCGCGCCGGCACGGAGGTCGCCACCGTCCGTACGGAGACGGAGGAGGCGGTCGTCTTCACCACCTCCGAACCGCTCTCCATCGTGCCGTGCGCCTTCGCCCACCTGGCCACCTGGCCCTCGCCCGGGGAGGCCGTCGACCGGACCGAGGAGCTGACGCTCGGCCGGGACGTGCCCGTCTTCGGGGCCACGCCCGCCCCCGGCGACTGCCTGTACGTCGGCCTGTCGGCAGCCGTTCCCGCAGGCGTACTGGCGCTCCGGCTGGACTGCACGGTGGACGGCGTCGGCGTCGATCCGGCACGGCCGCCGATCCTCTGGGAGGCCTGGGACGGGACCAGTTGGGCGGCCTGCGAGGTGGAGAAGGACGAGACCGGCGGCTTCAACCGGTCCGGCGAGCTGATCCTCCACCTCCCGGGAACCCATGTCCCGGCGGCCGTCGTCCGCCGCACCGGGGGCTGGCTGCGCTGCCGGCTGATCGAGGCGGAGCCGGGCCGGCCGACGTACATGGCCCCGCCCGTCGTGCGCGGCATCACCGCGTTCACCATCGGCGCGACGGTCGCCGCCGAGCACGCCGAGACCGTCACCGACGAGGTGCTGGGCCAGGCGGAGGGCGTCCCCGGGCAGGTGTTCCGGCTGGCCAGACCGCCGGTGGTGCCGGGGGAGTTCGTGGTCGAGGTGACCGACCCGGCGGCGCCCGACGCCGTCGCGGGGTCGGACGTCACCCGCTGGAGCCGGGTCGACGACTTCGCGCACTCCGGCCCCGAGGACCGGCACATCACGCTCGACCCGAACGCGGGGCGCGTCGAGTTCGGCCCCGCCGTACGCGAACGGGACGGCTCCGTACGCCATTACGGCCGGGTCCCGGTCAAGGGCGCCACCGTCCGGGTCCGCTCCTACCGCAGGGGCGGTGGGCTGCGCGGCAACGTCGCCCGCTCCACGCTCCGCGTCCTGCGCAGCGCGATCCCGTACGTCGCCCGGGTCGAGAACCGCCGGCCGGCGCTCGGGGGCGTGGACGGTGAGAGCGTCGACAGCGCCCGGGTGCGCGGGCCCATGACCCTGCGCACCCTGCACCGGGCGGTCGTCCCGCACGACTACGAACTGCTCGCCCGGGAGATCGCCCCGGACGCGGCCCGGGTCCACTGCATCCGGGCCGGTACGCAGGACAGCGCGGAGGCCGCCGACGCGGGCGGGGTGCGGCTGCTCGTCGTCCCCGCCGGGAGCGGCGACGAGCAGGGCCGGATCGAGTTCGACGAGCTGATCCCGCCCGCGAACACGCTCGCCCTGATCGCCGGACACCTGGACGCCCGGCGGCCGATCGGGGCCCGGCTGGTCGTCGAGCCGCCGTTCTACCAGGGCGTCACCGTCGTCGCCCTGGTCCAGGCGGAGCGCGGGGCGGTCGCGGAGAAGGTCCGGATGAGCGCGCTGACCGCGCTGTACGGGTACTTCAACCCGCTCACCGGCGGGCCGGCCGGGGACGGCTGGCCGTTCGGCAGGCCCGTCCAGTCCGGGGAGGCGTTCGCCGTGCTCCAGCGGGTGCCGGGGGTCGACCTGGTGGAGGACGTCCGGCTGTACCGGGCCGACCCGGTCACCGGCGAACGCACCGACGCCACCGCGAAGATCGCGCTGGACCCGCACGCGCTGGTCTTCAGCTACGAGCACCAGCTCCGGGTGAGGGGGGCCTGATCCGATGCGCGACGGAATCCCGGGGCTGCCGACCCCGCACCCCCTGATCGACCGGCTCCCCGCCGTCTACCTGGAACAGGACTTCCTCCAGCGCTTCCTGGCCGCCCTGGACGACGTCCTCGCCCCCGTCCTCCTCTCCATCGACAACCTGCCCGCGCACCTGGACCCGCGCAGCGCCCCCGACGACTTCCTCGACTGGCTGGCCCAGTGGGTGGCCGTCGACCCCCACGAGGGCAGCCCGCCGGAGCTGCGCAGGGCGGCGGTGCGCGGCGCGGTCGCCCGGCACGCCCGGCGCGGCACGGTGGGAGGCCTGGCGGAGGCGCTCCGGCTGGAGACCGGTACGGAACCGGAGATCGTCGAGAGCGGCGGCACCGCCTGGTCGACCGGGCCCGGCACCCCGCTTCCGGGCCAGGGCCGCCCCTGGGTGACCATCCGGATCCGGGCGGCCGGAGGCGACGGGGGCGGTGACCGTGCCGGGGCCGGGCCCGGCGGGCGGCAGCCGGACCGGGTGCGGCTGGAGGAGTTGATCGGCGCGGAGGTCCCGGCGCACGTCGGATTCACCCTGGAGCTGCTGTGATCTGCGACGAGTGCGGACACCGGAACCCGCCCGGGCGGGAGTTCTGTGTGGCGTGCGAGGCGTTCCTGGGGTGGGAGGAGGGGGAGACCGCGCCCGCGCCGAACGCGCCGACCGCGCCGACCGCACCGCCCGCACCGCCCGCGCCGACCACGACTGCTGGGCGGCCTGCGGCTTCCGCCGGGCCTGGGGCTTCCGCCGGGCCCGGGGGGCGTCCCGGGCCACCCGCTTCCGCCGGGCGTGCCGGTTCCGGTCCGCCGGCTCCCGGTCCGCCCGCACCCGCGCCCTTGCCCCCGCCGGCTCAGGGGAGGCCACCC
>NZ_JAAXYC010000414.1 GCF_018619185.1 Streptomyces sp. McG3
GTCCCCGCCCCGGCCCCCGTGACACCGCCGGTGCCTCTCCCGTCCTCGTACACCGCGGCGTCGTCCACCGCACCACCACCGCCGCGGCCGGCGCCGATGCCAACGGCACACCCGACCGCACCCCGGCAGAAGCAGGCACGGCCGGCGCCCACGAGGCAGGGCGGGGACTCCCCGCAACAAGGATTCCTCTACCAGAACTGGTTCGTGGGCACCGTCGCCGGGATCGTAGGAGCGGCCGTCATCGGCCTCCTCCTGTTGATCCTTCTCAACTGACCGCCGGCCGGTGGCGCGGGCCCGTCAGCGACCGAGCGCGCCGACCACGGCCCGCACGGCCTCCTGCCGCCCGAGGAAGTCCGTGCTGTCGGCCCACTGGTCCACGCTCCCGGTCAGCGGCAGGGCCCGCAGCTCCGGGTCGGTGATGCTCCGGGCCAGGGCTTGGGCGAAGCGCTCGGCGTGCAGCACCTGGAAGGGGCGGCCGTGGTACGGCCGCCGCCCGGGGTCCACCGCCTCCGCCAGGCCCGAGCGGTTCTGCAGCTCGGCCACGGTCTCGTACGCGTCGCAGAGGTGCCGTTCGCGCGCCGGGTGGTCCGTGGCCGTGACGGCCCCCCGCAGGGCCGGCAGCAGCTCGTCGGCCCCGGGCAGCCGGGCGAAGGCGCTCCCCAGCCACTTGCTGTACGGCGCGTACTCCCGCGCGAGAAGCAGACACAGCCGCATCAGGTCGCGCACGAGCCGCCCCGCGACCACGGCGGACCCCAACTCGTCCCCCACCTCGGCGCAGCGGCCGACGAACGCCTCCTCCTGGGAGATCCGCTGCCACTGGCAGGCCAGCAGATAGCGCCACACCTCGTCCGGGTACCAGGCCAGCTCCCGCCGCACCCGGGTCAGCGTGCCGGCGCCGTCGTGGAACACCTCGCCGCCCGTGGTCTCCGCCAGCTTCTGCTGCGGCATGGCCAGCCAGTCGCGGACCGCCGGCGCCGGGGGCTCCCCGCCCGGGCCGGGCCGGAGGCCGAGCCGATCGTGCAGCCACCCGCCGACGTCGGCGACGAGGACGCGGTGGTGGACCGGGCCGTCCGTCAGCTCCATGTGCCCGACCGGGTCCGCCGGATCGGCGTGCCGGAAGTGCGTCGGCCAGCCGCGCACCTGCTTGGGCAGCCGCTCGGCGAGCAGGCGGTGCAGCCGCTCCCCGTGCGCGGCGGCATCGGCCGGTGCCAGGAACAGGTCCAACTGCGGGCCCCAGTCGTGATCCGCCGACCGGGCGGTGTCGAAGCCGAGCACCTCGGAGCCGGAGCCGATCCGGGCGGCGGCGTACCGCAGACCGGGGTACTCCGCGTCGAGGACCGGCCGCACGGCCTCCTCGTAGAGAACCCGGGACAGCTCGAGTCCGGGCAGGAACACACGATCGTCCAACGCCATACGGTCACTCTGCGGGTCGCAAACGGGGCCGGCCACCCGTTTTCCCGCCGCCGCCGTTTCAGAACTTCTCCCCTTTCACGCCCTCGGCCAACTCGTAGCACCTGAAGGTGTCCGTTGGTGACGAGGCGGTCGAAGCCGTCCCCGATGGTCGGCTTGGCACTGCTCACGGGCTGGACCAGGAGGCGCAGCCGCCAGCAGGGGTGCTCTGGTGGCACCAGCCGTCGATCGCGCCAGCGACTTCCGCCTCGCGCAGGATGGGCAGGACGTGCGTGGTGAAGGTGGGGTAGGTATTCGGCAAAGTCGGTGAAGTGGAGGTACGTCTGCCACCAGTCGGTGGTTGTCGCGTGGCGGGCCAGGACTTCCTGGCCGGCGTGGTCGTGGACCGCGACCGCGTGGGAGAGGACCGCGGGGTTCCTCCGGTACTGGCGTGCTGTGTCGGCGAGCGGCGAGCCGGTCAGGATGGCCAAGACCGCGTGCTGCGTCAGACTCGGCGTGCCACACGGCAGCGACCGCTCTGCCGATCCTTGGCGTCCCGGACACGGTCGTTGACGCGATCATGGGCAGTGAGCCCGGCAAGTCCGCCCGGACTGCGCCGCCGCTACCAGCACCTCACCAACCGGGTGCTCACGGACACCGCCGACAAGATCGGCGGCCTGCTGTGGCCGCTGCCGAAGGAGCCGCCTGCCAGTATGTATCGGTGGCAGCCAAAGACATCGAGTGCGAGGGGGGAAGCCCCACGGCCTCCCCCCCCTCGCGTGGGTTTCAGGTCACCCACTGACGCAGCCATCTGCTCGGCGTCGTCGATATCTCGTGCGCTGGCTACTCGCTCAGAATCAGTGACGCAGGGAAGTAGCAGCTTCCGGTGTCGTTGGCATGTCTCTTCTTACGGCTGAGAAGTTCGTCGAGCGTGATGTGGCCATCCAGCACTACGAAGAGGTCCACTCCCTCCATCGTGATGAAGCAGGTGCCGTCGGCGTAGCGCTCCCTGGCCCCCTTGGTAAAGCCATGGACGCTGATGTACAGCCCGAGCGTGTTCGTGGTCTTGTGCCGCACCTTCTCGACGAAGCTACCGAGGTAGTGGACCTCGACTGGTTCCTTGAGCCACTTCGCTTCTACGACATAGACGTCAGTGTCGTATGTGATGGATCCATCGATCTGCTCGTAGGGCAGGTTGTAGGACAGTCTTGGGTCCAGGTCGAACAGGCGGAACAGCCGGTTGAGGAAGGGCTCGAACTCGCGTCCAGCCTTCTGGCGGTTGGGTTCTGCCTCAAGGCGCAGGAACTCGCTCTTCAGCTCGCTCAGCCGCTCGGAGAAGCTGCGTCGGCTGTCCGTGACCGCTTGGTGAGCCGCGAGGTCGTTGGCGAACTTGGCATCGTCAGCGATCAGGCCGCGGTGGCGGTCGATGCACTTTTTCAGCTCGAAAACGGCTTCCCGCGCCTCGGCTATGAGTGAGTCGGCGTCCGATAGTCGCCGCAGCTTGGGGAAGCTGGTCATCTCTGAGACTTCAACCATGAGCCGTAGAGCAAGCTCGGTATAGCGCGTCTCATCTGCATGGAGACGATCTACGAAGTCCTCGGCCGTTTGCCACTTGTACCCGGAGAAGTTGATCCCGGCAACCAGCTCCGGGTGGCCCTTAGCCCACCGGCGGATGAAGCCCTCCAGGTCGTTCTTGTACCAGAAGATGTGCTTGAGGGCGGCCCCCAGCGCACCGTACGCAGCCGGACTGATTGGCTTCATGGACACGGGCTCGACTGCCACCTTCCACCCCTATGGCCCTGATGTGCTTGATGATCCGTCATATCGGTCAGATGATGCTACTCGGCGCCGCACTGTCTCGTGGGGTGACTGAGCGCCGCACATCCGTGGAGCGGTCGGACAGATGGCACCAGAGTTCACGGGTGGTGCCTCTCGGCTCTACATGGGGCGTAGCAGGTGATGGCACGCGGGGATCGTCTTCGTAGTGCGTGCAGCGGGCGTCGGATCGGCGGGAACCGTGACGACTGCAACCCAAACAGCAACCACCAACGTCGAAGGGCCCCGCAGCGAGCTGCGGGGCCCTTCGACGTATTGCCCGGTGAGAGCAATGGCGGAGGATACGAGATTCGAACTCGTGAGGGGTTGCCCCCAACACGCTTTCCACATGTTCGTCCGGGGGTTCGGAGAGGGACGGGGTTGTTCTGACCTGGGATGGAGCCGGGCGTCGGACGGATGGTGAACAGCACTGGACGGGGGCGAACGAGACCAGAACTGAGACCGGAGCGCGGGTCATACCTTCTTGACGACGATCGACTCCGGAACCAGCCTCTCCAGGTCGTCCACATCCGAGGTGAAGACGGTGACCTGCCCCTTCTGCCGGCGCGCGATGACGGCGAGCATCGCGTCGATCGCGTACTTGTGGCCGTGAAGCTTGGCATCCGCCAGCAGGCGGCGGGCCTGGCGGGCCTCGTCCTTTCCGATGTCAGCGACTTCGAGCCGGGAGAGTACCCAGTCCCAGCGCTGCTCGGTGGTTCTGCCGTCGTACGCCTCGATCAGTGTCATCGGAGACGTGACCACCTCGGCTTCACCCCGGGCCGCGAGGTCGAGCCAGGCGATCATCTTCCGGTCGCCGCGTACGGCCAGGGACAGGGCTTCGCAGTCGAGTACGAAGACGCGCAGCGGCCGTTGCCCGGGTTCACCGGATCGCTTCCTCACGCGGCTTCTCCGGCACCGTGCGTTCCGGTGGCGCGCCGGCGCTCGTGCTCGGCGTCAAGGCCCTCCAACTCGTCGAACGCTGTGGTGCGCTCTTCGTCGGTGAGGGGACCGTGCTCCTCCTGCAGCCAGTCCGACAGCTCCCGCAGTCGGTCCCGGTCGCGCTTGAAGCGCAGCGCCTCGGCGACGTACGCCGACATCCCCCGTTCTGCCGCCTCCGCACGGATTTCGTCCAGGAGATCCTCGGGAATCGTCACCGTTACCTTCTTCGTCGCCATATAAGCGACCATACTCTGGGTATCACGCTCCTTACCAGTGCAATTCTCGTGACCGCCAGGTCGGCGGTCAGGCGGTCGTGGCGGGACGTGGGCTGCCGTGGAAGACCTGGCCGGTGTGCCAGGAACGGTGGGCGGCGGCGACGGGTCGGATGCCCGGCTGGGGGCCGATGACCGGCCGGCCGGCGAGCGTGATGACGTGCTCGCGAGCGGCGGTGCTGCGGCCGACGAAGCTCTGTGAGACCAGGATGCGGTGGCCCTCGCCATGGCCCTCGCCGAGACCGAGGACGCCTTTGTCGAACAGCTTGTGGTGCAGCGAGCACAGACACAGCCCGTTCTCGACGTCGTCCGGTCCGTCGAACGCCCACCAGCGCACATGGGCGGCCTCGAGCCCGACCGGCATCGCGCCGATCCTGCCGTCGTACCCGCAGAAGGCGCACTGGTACTCGTACGCCGTCAAGACCACCTCCCGCATCCGCCGGTCCCGCTGCCTGCGCGTGGCCGAGAACAGTCCGGTCTCGGCCTCCTCCAGGCCGAGGCCGACGGCTTCGCACAGCTCGCCGTGGAGGGAGGGCGGGAAGTTCAGGTCGAGCAGCACCCGTGCCATCCGGCCGAGAAGGGACGGCTCCCGCCGCAGCGCCGCCCGTAGCTCCGGCGTCAGCCGCCCAGCGGCGCCGGTTGCGCGCAGTTCCCTGACGCCGGTCCCGGGGCTGCCCGGCCCGCGGTCGGTGCACACCTCCCACACGCCGTCACTCACCAGATGATGGAACGGGTAGGCGGGTGTCGTCCGGTTACCGGGACCGTATTCGGCGAGCAGTCCCCGCAGGTCCTCCTCCACGGCGCTGTACCGCAGTTCGTCGTCGGCGTCCCGCTGGAATCGGCTGAGCGCGTACAGGAACAGCAACGGCTTGTGCGGAGCCCGCGTCCCGCTCCTCGTCCACTGCCTCAACTGCGCGGTGCGCTCGACCCAGTCCATGGTCGGCGATCGTAGTGGCGGCACGTCGCAGCGCTTGGTCGTGGGGTATCGCCGCAGTGGCCGGCCGAACACCGAGTCACGGCGCGGGGCCCGGCTACCCGGGCATGACGCTGTGGATGCGGGAGAGGGTGAAGACCCGTTCGTCGTCGTGCAGACGGCCAACGTCGAAGGCCCCCGCAGCAAGCTGCGGGGGCCTTCGACGTATTGCCCGGTGAGAGCAATGGCGGAGGATACGAGATTCGAACTCGTGAGGGGTTGCCCCCAACACGCTTTCCAAGCGTGCGCCCTAGGCCACTAGGCGAATCCTCCGCCGCAAACAATACAAGACGTTGGAGGGTGCTCGCGAACACGTTCGCCGAAGATCGTCCGGAGAGGGGTCGCGGGGTGGTTCGGCG
>NZ_JAAXYC010000415.1 GCF_018619185.1 Streptomyces sp. McG3
GGGCCGGGGAGTGTCGGCGCTGTTCGCGGGCGACTCCGGCACGGGCAAGACGATGTCGGCGGAGGTGATCGCCGCGGACCTGGGGCTCGACCTGTACACGGTCGACCTGGCGACGGTGATCGACAAGTACGTGGGCGAGACGGAGAAGAACCTGGAGCGGATCTTCACGGAGGCGGCGGGTGTGAACGGCGTGCTCCTCTTCGACGAGGCGGACGCGATCTTCGGGAAACGCTCGGACGTGAAGGACGCGCACGACCGCTACGCCAACGTGGAGAGCGCGTACCTCCTGCAACGCATGGAGTCCTTCGACGGCCTGGCCATCCTCGCCACCAACCTCCGCGCCAACCTGGACGACGCCTTCACCCGCCGCCTGGACCTGGTCATCGACTTCCCGGTCCCGGACCCCGAACAACGCCTGCGCCTCTGGGACCGCTGCCTGGGCCCGACCCTCCCGCGCGGCACGGACCTGGACCTGCCCTTCTGCGCCGAGAACTTCGAGCTGGCGGGCGGCAACATCCGCTCGATCGCCGTGACTTCGGCGTACCTGGCGGCGGACACGGGGGGCGCGGTGACGATGGAGACGGTGATCCACGCGATCCAGCGGGAGTACCAGAAGCTGGGGCGGCTGACGCTTGCGTCGGAGTTCGGGCCGTATCTGGGGCTGGTGACCTGATGGCCGGGGACCGGTGAGCGGGGCGGCCCCGAGGGCTGGGATCAGACCTTGACGACGCGCACGCGGTCGCCGCAGAGCATGGTCAGGTCCTCGGGATCGGAGGTCAGGATCACGGCCGGCTTCGGAGCGTGGAGCGCGGTGGCGGCAACCACGGAGTCGATGGCGTACTTGTGCCCGTGAAGGCCCGCATCGACGAGCAGGGCCATCGCCGTACGCCCGATCTCCTCGGTGACCGGTTCCACGTTCAGCCGGGACACGGCCCAGTTGAAGCGGGCTGAGTTCACCCGTGCGTGGTGTGCCTCGATGAGGGTGAGGATGCTGGTCACGACCCGCATGTCCTCCTGCTCGGCCCCGCGCACCAGGGCCATGACCCGGCGGTCGTCGGCGACCACCTTCGACAGCCCTTCGCTGTCCAGGACGAGGGTGCCCGGCCGGCTCATCAAGCCGCGCTCCCCATGCCGCCGTCGGCGTCTCCGCGCAGCAGGGCACGGGCGGCGTCGATCTCCGCCTGGCTGAACTCTCCGTGCTCCGCCTCGTGGGCGGCGGTCAGTTCGGCGAGGTTGTCCCGCTCGATCTGCCGCTGCACGGCGGCGTCCACATAGGCGGAGAACCCCCGCTTCCCTACCCGCGCGCGGACGGCGGCGATGTTGCCGGAGTGCAGGCTGACGGAGACGTTCGCGGTGGGGCCTTCACCGGGCCCGTAGACAGCTTCGTCACTCATGGGATCAGTCTAATAGCTTCTCTAGTAGATCTGGCGGCGCGGGTCCTGGCATGAGCGGCCCGGAGTGGCTGTCGGCCGAGCGTGTACGACCCGGCGTTTACCCGAAGAAGACACCCGGCTCAACTCCGGCGATCAGGTTGTTGAGCGCTTCGTTCATGTCGTCCCCCATGAGGAAGTATCCATTTGGTCCGTACATGACAATTCTTCCGCGATTTCCGATCAGTAGCTTTCCGTGTATGTCTGGAATTGCCCCGATGGGGAAAAAGCGTTCCTTTCCAGCTGTCAGTTGACGAAGCTCTTGAAGTGCCGTCTCGGATGTCAAGCCTTCTACAGGGATCAGATTAAAGCCATCGCGGTAAGCGGTAATTCCAGCTCCCCGGTCCGGAATGACGATACCACCGTAGGATGCGAGAGCGTTCATGGCTTCAGGGAAGGCTTCGGTGACTGCATCCCGGCGTCGGCGCTGAGCTTTATGAAGTTGCCTCACCAATTTTTCGGCAAGCTTTTCGTCGAAACCTTCGAGATTCCATCCCGATGCGCTCAGGATGTTCTGAGCTTCCGGCGAGATATCCATGCTCACCTCAATCTGGGTCGGCTTCCGAATCTTCCGCTTTCGATGCGTATTAAAAGTCGCGAATTCCGAATTCTGGGAGAACTTTCCGGCAGGTCCTGCACGGCTTGATGTAAGTTATGGTGTATCGAGATTTATTTTTGAGGCTCTGCTCAATGATTTTCGCCGTTGATAAGGTCGGTGTGGACGTGAATAATGCCTGTGCCTCTTCGAGTGTCTCGACGTTATTCGCCCAGAGTAGGTCGGAGATGATGGCGGTCTCCCCGCATCGCCCGTGCCCTGTCCCCATTGCGCCCCTTCCGTTCCGTTTGATCTCGTCCAGGACCTTTGCGAGTACCGGATGGACGTTGGGAGGTATTGACGAACGCATGCTGCTGTGAATGTACACTTCCCCCTTGAAGTACATGGCAACCGTTACTTGACGATCGATGTCCGGAATCTTTCCCCGTTTCCTTGCCTTGATCATCTCGTTGGCCAGCTTATTGGCCAGTCGCACTATCTTTTTTGCAGTCCTTTCGATCTGCTCGTCCGAAGGTGACCGAGGGAGTTCGCGGGCCCGCACGGCGGGAATGGAGTATCGACCGTAAGTGCTCCTGAATTCTTTCTCGGCGTCTTCTGCCGCTTTCTTTTCAATTGCTTCCCTGTCGCTCGCTGTCAGTATTCTGCTTCGCGTGAAATGTGCCTTCTCCAATTGTTTCCTGTACTTCTCTTTGATGCGTTCCATGGTGCTCAGCCTGTCGCTCTCGGTTCCCAGTGCCGTCGTTCCGATGGATCGACCTACCGGCAGGTCCGGGTCTATCGTCCGGAAGGGGTTTATCTTCCCCAGGACGCGCCACTTGTCGCCCGACTGCTGGGCGTCGAGACGAAGGAGGCCGTATTTTCTCCTGATCGGATTGAGCAGGCCCTGCACGATCTCTTTTGTTGTCGGCTTTCCTTTCAGGTCCCCCAGATGGGACTCGGCTTCAGCAAGGGCCAGATCGAGCTGACGCTCCTTTGATTTCTGGTTTCCCTTTCCGGGGTCCTTGCGCTTGTTCCAGAGCGCCTTGCCCTTCCTGGCGATGAAGTCGACGATCTTGTCGATCGCCCGGGTCACCGGTCGTGACACCGACTGGAAGACCGACTTGACCTTGTTGGCGAGGCCGCCGATGCCCAGCAGGGCGGCGAGGAAGCCGATCAGGAGAGGGACGCTCGATGCGAGGGCGGCTTCGATGAGTTTGGGGACGCCGGCCTGGCCGCCGTTGGCGATGGCGATGACCGCGTCCAGGACCGCGTTGACGAAGTCCGCGATCTGGGCGCCCTGCGTCACGATGAACGTGACGATGTCGATGATTCCCTTGACCGCTCGGACGAACGCGGAGGCGGGGTTGAGCAGGGAGATGATCCAGGTGATGCCCGCGATGAGGACGGTGGGGATCAGGTAGGTCGTCAGCTTGCCGAGGATGGTGGCCTTGAGGTCGCCCGTTTCCGCCTGGATTTCCTTGACCGCGCCCGCCGGGCCTTCGGCGGCGAGGTTCTTCGCCACCGGGACCGAGGTTTCGACCGCGCTCATCGCTTCGTCGGGGACGCCCTTGCGGGTGACGCGGGTGCGGATGTTGTCCCAGGTCAGGCCGAGCATCGAGCCGATGAGCTGGATGATGCCCTTGAGGTCGAAGCGGGCCGGGAGATCGAGGCCGGCCTTCACCGCTGTGCCCAGCAGCCAGGAGACGACGCCGGTCTTCAGGTGGTCGGCGATGTTGGTGATGAAGAGGTTCAGGCCCGCGCCGACCGCTTTCACCAGGTTGCCCAGGAACCCGATCGGGTCCTTGATGATCTTCATGATCGCGGAGGCGGCCTTGGCGAGGATGCCCAGGAGCAGGTTCTTCAGCTCGTTGATCGTCTTGATGACGCCGACGATGGCGTCCTTCGCCTTGTCGATCAGGCCCTTGTTGGCTTCCTGGAGCTTCTTGATCTCCTCGTCGATCTTGTTGAGGGCGGCGGTGTACTTCTGGGCCAGGTCCTGGACCAGCTGTTCCGACTTCTCGTTGACCGTGGCTTCCAGGTCGTCGAACTTGCCCGCGAAGTCCTTCGCCGCGTCCTCGCCGAACTGCTTCAGGTCGGCGGGGAGTCTGTCGACCTCGGCCTTCAGCTCCGTGCGGCCCTTGGCTATGCGGGCCTTCGCCTTGCCGAGTTCGGCGCCGATGATGTCGGCGACGGAGGAGATGACCGTCTGCATACGGGAGACGTAGAGCTTGCGGGACTCCTGGTAGAGGTCGTTCGCCGCCTTCGGCAGGCCGGCGAACTTGTCCTTGATCCAGCGGCCCTTGCCCATGAGGCCCGAGTAGCGCTTGTCCTTGTACTTCTTCATCCGGCTCTTGTGGTCGGCCGTGAACGCGTCCCGCGCCGACTTCTCGCCGGATGTGAACGCCGAGTCCACCTTCTTGTCCAGGCCGGACAGGGTGTCCTCGACGTCCTTCTTCGTGCCGTCGTAGACCTTCTGGAGTTTCGCCGTGACCTCGGCGCGCTTCTTCTCGTCCTTCGACTTCGTGTCGTTCTTGCCGCCGTCGACCTGTTTGCCGGCGGCGGCGCGGGTGGAGGTGAGGCCCGCCATCGCCTGGGCCCCGGAGGCCGCCGCGTTCTGTTGGGCGGTGGAGAGCTGCTGGTCCTCCGCCGCCTTCCCCTTCGCGGGTGCCTTCGCCGCGTCCGCCTCCGACGTCTTCTTCGCCGACAGGGCCTCGTTGAACTCCGGCTCGTTGCCCTTGGCCAGCTGTTCCTCGGTGACCTCGGCGTCCGCCATCGCCTTGTCGTTCCCGGCCGGCCCTTCGGAGAAGTCCGTGACGGCCGCGGGCTGCTTCTCGGGGACCGCGTCCGTCGCGGAGGGCGCACCCGGGTTGCCCGGTGCCTCGTCCGGGGTGAGCGGGGTGACGTCCTTGTCCTTGGCGGCCGAGGTGTCGGGCGGGGCCTTGGTGGCGGTGTCGATGTCCTTGGCCGACGACTCCTTGCCGTCGGTGACCTTGCCGTCGACCTCGGCCTTGACCTGGTCCGCCTTGCCGGACTTGGCGAACTTGTCGGCCTCGTCGAGGTTCTTGGGGGCCTGGGAGTCGATCGCCTTGTTCACCGCGTCGATGAACGCCTTCTTGTCGAACTCCCCGGGCTTCGCCGCGTTCATCTTCTCGGCGTTCGCCGCCTTGCCCTGGGCCTCCTTGTCGTCCGGCGGGGCCACCGCCGCGTCCTGCGAGGCCTTCGACTCACTCGCCGCCGGGGCATGCGCGGCGAGCCGGGTCTTCTTCCCCGCCACATCGGCCTTCACGCTGCGGAAGCGCGCCGACTGCGCCGGGGGCGGCTTCACCGGCGCCGTGTACCGCTGGGCGACCATCCGCGACACCGCCCCGTTCCCCGCCATGCGCTGGAGCCTTTGGATGGAGCGGCGGTCGGGGGGCGGGGACGCGGTCGTTCGCTCCGCCGGCGGTGCTGCGGAGTGGGAGAGGCGGGAGAGGTGGGAGAGCCCGAGGTCCGGAGCGGCTGCGGCGAGTTCGAGATCCGGAGCCGCTGTGGTGGTGCCCAGGTCCGGAGTCGCTGTAGTGGTGCCGAGGTCCGGAGTCGCTGTAGTGGTGCCGAGGTCCGGAGTCGCTGCGGAAGTGTCGAGGTCCGGGGCGTGTACGGCGTCGTGATGGGAAGCGCGTACGGCGTCGTGCTGCGGTGGCGCCGCGGAAGGCTTTTCCGGAACCGCCTTCATCCGCCCTCCCGCCC
>NZ_JAAXYC010000416.1 GCF_018619185.1 Streptomyces sp. McG3
CCTTCCGCCCTCCCGGAGGAACGATGACCACCGCGCAGCCCCTGCGGGTCCTGCTGGCCGACGACGAGCACCTGATCCGGGGCGCGCTGGCCGCACTGCTCGCCCTGGAGGAGGACCTCGTCGTGGTCGCGGAGGCGGCGAGCGGACCCGAGGCCCTGGCCATGGCCCTGGCGCACCGGCCCGACGTCGCCGTCCTGGACCTCCAGATGCCGGGCGCGGACGGTGTGAAGGTCGCCACATCGCTGCGGACCGAGCTGCCCCACTGCCGCACCATGATCGTGACCAGTCACGGCCGCCCCGGGCACCTCAAGCGGGCCCTGGCCGCCGGCGTACGGGGCTTCGTGCCGAAGACGGTCAGCGCCCGGCGGCTGGCGGAGATCATCCGTACCGTCCACGCCGGAAACCGCTACGTGGATCCCGAGTTGGCGGCCGACGCCATCTCCGCCGGGGACTCCCCGCTGACCGCCCGGGAGGCCGAGGTGCTCGAACTGGCGGCGGACGGGGCTCCGGTCGCGGAGATCGCGGAGCGGGCCTCGCTCTCGCAGGGGACGGTCCGCAACTACCTCTCCTCGGCCGCCACCAAGATCGGTGCGGAGAACCGGCACACGGCAGTGCGTCTCGCACGCGAGCGGGGTTGGGTATAGTAGGCATCGCGCTTCGGCGCACTGCGGACGTAGCTCAGTTGGTAGAGCGCAACCTTGCCAAGGTTGAGGTCGCCAGTTCGAACCTGGTCGTCCGCTCAAGATGGAGGAAGCCCCGGTCCTTTGGGACCGGGGCTTCCTGCGTATCCGCTTGCCGCGTATCGGCTCGCTGCTACGTCCAGTTGGTGCCGGTCAGCACCTCGTACGCCTCGATGTACTTGGCGCGGGTCGCCGCCACGATCTCCTGCGGCAGCGCCGGGGGCGGCTGCTCGCTCGCACGGTCCCAGCCGGAGGCCGGCGAGGTCAGCCAGTCGCGCACGAACTGCTTGTCGTAGCTGGGCTGCGCCCGGCCGGGCTCCCAGGTGGCGGCGGGCCAGAAGCGCGAGGAGTCCGGGGTCAGCACCTCGTCGGCGATGATCAGCCGCTCGGTCCCGTCCTCGGTGGTCTCGAAGCCGAACTCGAACTTGGTGTCGGCCAGGATGATCCCGCGCCCGTGCGCGATGTCCCGGGCCCGGCGGTAGACGTCGAGCGTCGTGCGCCGCAGCTCGGCGGCGGTCTCCGCACCGACCGCGCGGGCGACGTCCTCGTAGCTGACGTTCTCGTCGTGGTCGCCGACGGCCGCCTTGGTGGCCGGGGTGAAGATCGGGCCGGGCAGCTCGGACCCGTTGACCAGGCCCTCGGGGAGACCGATGCCGCAGACCGTACGGGTGGCGTCGTACTCGACGAGCCCGGAGCCGGTCAGATAGCCGCGGGCCACGCACTCGACCTCGACCATGCGCAGCGACGTGCAGATGAGGGTGCGGCCCGCCCAGTCGGCCGGGGCGCCCGGGGGCAGCTCGGTGGAGATGACGTGGTTGGGCACCAGGTCGGCGAGCTGGTCGAACCACCAGAGCGAGAGCCGGGTGAGGACGCGGCCCTTGTCGGGGATCTCGGTGGGCAGGACCCAGTCGTACGCGGAGATACGGTCGCTGGCGACCATGACGAGGTCGCCCGCCTCGTTCCGGTACAGGTCACGCACCTTGCCGGTGTGCAGGTGGGTGAGGCCCGGAACCTGCACGGGCTCGGGCTTTTCTACAAAACCGGACACGGTGCCTCCGCGTAGATTGATCCAGGAGCGGTTCCGATTGTCCCGTATCCGCCGCCGGGTCCGCGCCCGGGGCCCGGTGACCGGTCGCGGGTTGCGGAACCCGGGTCAGTCCCGCTTGCAGATCCGGTCGAGGAGGTTGGCCGTGGCCCGCTGGATCCGGGGGTCCGTGTGCCCGGGTCGGTCCAGGGCCGGGGACCAGGCGAAGGTGCCGGAGGCGAAGACGAGCGCGCCCGAGGGCGCCTGGTAGAGCGAGGTCTCCTGGTGCCGGGTGGCGCCCTCGGAGTCCTCGTACGGGGAGTGGGCGAGCAGGATCCGGTTGTCGTGCTCGGGCAGGCTGGTGCGCGGGAAGTAGCGGTCGGCCTCCCCGGCGACCAGGCCCGGAATCTCGTCGCCCTCGACCGCGCCCGTGGAGTCCCACAGCCAGTGCTCGGCGTTGCGCACGACGAGCGGGCGGGGATCGGGCACCCGGCCCGCGTACTGGATGCCGAGGAGCTGCTGCTCGGGCCGGTCCACCTCGCGCCACAGGGCGGACTTGCCGGGCCCCCGGCGCTTGCGGCAGGTCAGCAGCCGGTCCGCCTCGCCGGAGGCGGAGGGGGCGAGGCCCACCTGCCAGTACATGGTGTTGGCGGAGAGGAAGACGAGCGAGGTGCCGGAGTCCCGGGCACGCTCGGCGGCCCGGCGCATCGGCAGCGTCCAGTACTCGTCGTGGCCGGGGAAGACCAGGCCCCGGTAGCGGCTGGGGTCGACGCGGCCCGCGTGCAGGTCGCGGGCGTCGGCGTAGGCGAGGTCGTAGCCGTACCGCTCGGCCCAGCGGATGAAGTCGTACGCGTGTCCCACGTGCAGCGGCAGGCCGGCCCCGGCGTACGGGCGGTCGAAGGAGATCGTGACGGCGGCGTCCTCCTCGCCGAGCAGCCGCCCCCGCTCGTCCCACGCGTGGTAGAGGCTGGCGCCGGTGCGGCCGTCCTCCGGATAGAGGTTGTACGCCTGCCAGGTGATGTCGGGCAGCAGGAGCAGCAGGTCGGCGGGGTGGTCGTGGCGCACGGTGAAGGGGATGTGCGAGCGGTAGCCGTCGGCGGTGGTCAGGACGGCCACGTACGCGCCGACCGACCAGTAGCTCGGGATCTGGAGCCGCCAGGACATCCACCAGTGGTGGCAGGAGACGGTCCGGTCGGCGGCGAGCGGCGGGGGCTGGACGATGCCGGAGAGCCGCGGGCTCGTGGTGATCTTGGACGCGCCGTCGCCGCCGTAGTGGCCGATCCGGTAGACGTCGACGGAGAACTGCTGGGGCGGGTCCACGGTGATGTGGAAGTCGATGGCCTCGCCGGGGGCCGCCGCGCCGGGCGAGACGAAGCCCTTGATCTGGCGGTGCACGTCGTCCGCGGTACGGGTGCCGCCGCCGGTGGAACGGGCGAGGTCGGCGTACCAGGGGACCACCTGGCCGGTGTCGTCGAAGTAGTTCTCACTGCCGCGCAGCCAGGGCAGCGGGCCCTGCCCAAAGGGATCGCTCACCGCGTGCGCGAGGGCGCCCGACTCCCACCGGCGAATCTGCTCCGCCCCCATGCCGCGCCCCTCCCTCGGATCCCCCCGACAGCTCTGGAGGATCCCCCGGACAACTCTGGTGCGCCGAATGTCAGCGCCGATCCCCAGCACATCACATAACGCACGCAGTTCGTCACCCTTCGTCGCTAATTGACGGGACCGGGGGCCGGCCGGGCCCTGTCGGTGAGACCTGGGAAACCTGTTCGTCGTACCGGCCGGAGCTCGCACTCGGGCCGGTCGGACCCTTTTGGCGGACCGGCCGGAGCTCGCACGCGTACCGGCCGGACCATGTTGGCGGACCGGCCGGAGACCTTTGTCGTCGGGCCGGTCGGCCTTGGGAGGCGAGCCGGTCGGTCCTGGGGCCGGTCGGTCCTGGGGCCGGTCGGTCCTGGGGCCGGTCGGTCCTGGGGTCAGACCAGCCGGACCGGCTTGTCGGAGCGCACTCCCACCTCGGCGAGCCAGGACAGCAGCGGATCCGGATCGCCGTCCTCGACCAGGCTGAGGACCGGGGCCGCGAGGTCCGCCCGGCGCTCGCCGCCGACGAGCAGGGCGGGGCCGTCCAGCCAGTCGAGGCCGGGGGCCGCGCCCGCCGTGTCCACGGCCGCGCAGCAGACCATGGCCGCGACGTGGTCGGCGAGCAGCTCGGTGCCCGTACGCGGCGGCTGGAGCGGGAAGAGGGGCAGCGGTCCCGGCCCCCAGAGGTCGAGGGGGTCGTCGGCCGCGCCGGACCCCGGACCGCCGTGACCGGGGCCGCCGTGCTCCGGACCCCCGGGCCCCGGGGCCTCGGCCTCGTCACGGGCGACCGCCGCGCCGATGCCCGCCGCGAGCTCCTCGCCCGGACCGCCGGGTCCGCCGGAACCGGACAGATGCTCCATGACCCGGGCCAGCGTGGGGACGGCCGGGTCGGCGGCGGAGGCCCGGGGAACACCCAGGGTGTCCAGGACCCGGTGCAGCCGGGCCGCTTCCGTACGCCATTTGCGGTCGACGACCTCGTCGGGATACTGCTGCCAGTCCACCGGCGCCCAGCCCGGACCGCTCTCGGCGGGGCCGCCGTGGAAGAGCCGGGCGGCGAGCAGGGACGCCGCCTCGTCGGCCACCCCGGGCTCCTCCAGCAGATCGCAGGCGGGCCGCTCGCCGAGGCGCAGGGCGAAGCCGTCGGCCAGCCGGTCCCGGCGGGACAGCTCGGTGAGCGCGGAGACGACTCCGGCGTCCAGCCGGGAAGGCCAGCGGCCCATCCGCCAGGCGGGCAACGCCACCCGGGTCAGCAGCCGGTCCCAGCCGGCATAGGCGAGGCCTACCTGTTCCTGGGCGGAGATCCGTAGCCCGTGGTCGACCGTCTGGGCCCGCATGGAAGAGGCGGCCGCCACACAGCGCTCCATCTCGGCGGCATGGCCCCGGCAGGCCCGCAGCAGCAGCCGGGAGACCCAGCCGGCGAAGGCGAGCGGCGCCCCGCGCACCGCGCCCCGGCCGGGGGCGGCGGCATCGGCGATCGAGGCGTCCAGGCCGCGTACGAAGCGGCGGGCGGCGGCTATGTCGGGGTGCGCGGACGGGCCGGTGCCCGCCACCACCGGGGCGAGGACGGCGCGGAGCTCGGCGACCCGCATCCACCACAGGAACGGCGAGCCGATGACCAGGACGGGTGCGGCGTCCCCGGCCTCCGCCGCGGCCCCCTCACTCCTCCGGAGCGCGCGGTGCGTCCGGTCCTCCAGCCAGCTGTCGCAGTCCGGGGTCAGCGCTATGGCCGAGGGCGCGGGCACGTCGAGCCGGTCGGCCAGGTCCCGGACCAGGCGGTAGAGGTCGGGGGCCCCTTCCTCCGGCACGGGCACGGTCGGACTCATGGCGGGCCGCGCGCGGGCCACCGAGACGGCGACCAGGACGGTCACCAGCAGCACCACGACCGCGACGCCGAGGACCGTCCAGCGCACGGTGTCCCAGGCCGGACCGGCCAGATGCCCCTGCGCGCCGGCCGCGAACAGCACGACGGCGACGGCCGCGGGCAGGATCGCCACGGCCAGTGCCCTGCTGCGGATCCGCAGCAGGGAGAGCGCTCGGGCCTGTGCGGCCCGCGCCCCCAGCTCCTCACCCACATCGATACCGGACACGGCCGGACGTCACCCCCTCTGCCACGCGACGGTGTTGCTCACTCCCCCACTGTGGCACCCGTCACCGACATCGCAATGCCGGTGGGCCAAGTGCCCGAACGCTTGCGCCGCACCCTAGTTGGGGCTCCGGCAGCCGTCATCCGGATGGCCCAGTCGTCACCCGATGGAATGGCTTTGGGCAAAGCTGCTGACGTGTTCGCGTCCATGGGCAAGCGCCCCGGCCGGCCCATCGCCGCCGCGCCCCGGACATGGGGCAGCCCCCCGCGCCTTCCGCGCACGCCGGTGGCGCTGTCTCTTATACCCATCT
>NZ_JAAXYC010000041.1 GCF_018619185.1 Streptomyces sp. McG3
CCCCACCCCCGGGGACCAGGTACGTTCGACGGGTGGCTGGATTCAGGATCGGACGCGGCCGGGACAACCGCACCCCGCAACAACCGCAGCAGCAGCGGCAGCAGCCGTACGGAGGGCAAGCACCACAGCCGCCGTACGGTGCTCAGCCGTGGCCGACGGCAGGAGGCCCCGCCAACGGCGGAGCGCCACCGCCGTACGGGCCGCCACAGGGCGCCCCGTACAACACGGGCGGCGGCTACGCGGGCCCCGGACCGGGCGGACACGGCGGGCAAGGCGGACGCGGCCAGGGCCAGGGCCATCCCCACGGCCACGGCGAGCCGGAGTACTTCGGCGACCCGTACGCGGACCCCGCGCCCCATGACCCGTACGCCAACAACCCGGGTCACACGCAGGCGTTCCGCGTCGACGAGGACCCGTACAACGGCGGCAACACCTACCAGGCCGGTTCCGCCCCCGCCCAGCCGCCGGGCCCGCGCCTGCGCTGGAAGGAACTGCTGACCGGCATCGTGGCGCGCCCGGGACCGACGTTCTGGCAGATGCGGGACTACCCGGTCTGGGGCCCGGCGCTGGTCGTCACGTTCGTCTACGGCCTGCTCGCGCTGTTCGGCTTCGACCAGGCGCGCGAAGAAGCAATCAACGCGACGATCTCGACGGCCATCCCGTACGTCCTGTTCACCGGCGTCGGCTTCGTCATCGGCGGCCTGGTCCTCGGCGCGGTGACCCACACCCTGGCCCGCCAGCTCGGCGGCACGGGCTCGTGGCAGCCGACGGTGGGCCTGTCGATGCTGATCATGTCGATGACGGACGCCCCGCGCCTCCTCTTCGCCCTCTTCCTGGGCGGCGAGAACTCCCTGGTCCAGATCGTGGGCTGGCTGACCTGGCTGGCGGCCGGGGCGCTGTTCACGTCGATGGTCAGCAAGTCGCACGACCTGCCGTGGCCGAAGGCGCTGGGAGCATCGGCGATCCAGCTGATCGCGCTGCTGTCGATCATCAAGCTGGGCACGATCTAGAAAGCCCCGTACGCACGAGAAGGCCCCCGGAGCGCGGAACACACACGCACTCCGGGGGCCTTCTCACGTACACGGACACAACGGCTATCCGGACACAACGAACACAAGAACGCAACGGGCATAGCGGGCACGCAGGGCTGTGGGTCCCTGGAGCCAGGAAGCCCCTACGCGTCGAGAACCTGCCCGTCCCGCCGCACGACGGGCTTCTCCACGCTCCACGGGAAGTTGATCCACTGATCCGTCTTCTTCCACACGTACTCGCACTTCACGAGTGAGTGGGACTTCTCGTAGATGACGGCGCTGCGCACCTCGGCGACATGGTCGACGCAGAAGTCGTGGACGAGCTTCAGCGTCTTGCCCGTATCGGCGACATCGTCCGCGATCAGAACCTTCTTCTCCGAGAAGTCGATCGCGTTGGGCACGGGCGCCAGCATGACGGGCATCTCCAGAGTGGTGCCCACCCCCGTGTAGAACTCCACGTTGACCAGGTGAATGTTCTTGCAGTCGAGCGCGTAGGCGAGCCCACCGGCGACGAACACCCCACCCCGGGCGATACTCAGCACCACATCAGGCTCGTACCCGTCGTCGGCGACGGCCTGCGCCAACTCGCGCACCGCCCGCCCGAAGCCCTCGTAAGTCAGGTTCTCCCGCACGTCACTGGTCATGGTTGATCACACCTGGGTCCGATGGAAGTTCTGGAACGACCGCGAGGCCGTCGGCCCCCGCTGCCCCTGGTACCGCGACTCGTACCGCTCGGAGCCGTACGGGAACTCGGAGGACGAGGTCAGCTTGAACAGGCAGAGCTGCCCGATCTTCATACCCGGCCAGAGCTTTATCGGCAGGGTCGCGAGATTCGACAGCTCCAGGGTCACATGCCCGGAGAACCCGGGGTCGATGAACCCGGCCGTCGAGTGCGTCACCAGCCCGAGCCGCCCGAGCGAACTCTTGCCCTCCAGCCGCGAGGCCAGATCATCGGGGAGCGAGATCACCTCGTACGTGGACGCCAGCACGAACTCCCCGGGGTGCAGGATGAACGCCTCGTCACCCTCCGGCTCGACCGTACGGGTCAGATCGGGCTGTTCGACGGCCGGATCGATGTGCGGGTACCGGTGGTTCTCGAACACCCGGAAGTAGCGGTCCAGCCGCACGTCGATGCTCGACGGCTGCACCATCGAAGGGTCGTACGGATCAATACGGACTCGGCCGGCGTCGATCTCGGCCCGGATGTCCTTGTCTGAGAGAAGCACGTCCCGAGGATACGCAGAACGCGCGAGCCCGCCCCAACCGGACCACCCGCGCGCCTGCGGAACACCTCCGCCCCGCTACCTACGCACCCTCTCGCACCCGCCGCCACAGCTGCCGACCACGACGCACGCGCCGGCAACCGCATCCGCCGCCACGTCCCGAGCCGACTGCCCCGCGACCACTGCTACCGCCGCTTCCTGCTACCGCCGCTCACTTCCGCCGCGGCCCACCGGTCCGACTCCGCCCTACCGCTTCTCGAACGCCACCGGCACGGCCTGCCGCAACCGGGCACACCGAGGACACCGGATCAACCGCCCGGGCCCGATCCGGCCGGCCCCGAGCTGCTGCATCGGGAACGACGAGGTAGCGAAAACATGCCCTTCGGCACAGCGGACGACGGTGCGCTCCATCGACTCCATCAAGCCCCTTCCCCAACCACATATGGACGAGAAAGCCACATTAGGGGATGAACGGGACGCCACTCCACACGGCACTCCGACCACCCACGCTACGCCCCCAACTCCCGCCCATCACACCCCCGTCCACACCCCTTCCCCGACCGGACGCACGACACGGGGGCCCCACGGCTCATCCGCCGGGGGCCTGGCATGGGGTAGAGTGTGGAACGATGCAGCGCCGGTGATCGGCACGCTTCGCGGGTGTAGTTTAATGGTAGAACATGAGCTTCCCAAGCTCAGAGCGCGAGTTCGATTCTCGTCACCCGCTCCACGATGAAGGCCCTGGTCGGAGACCAGGGCCTTATTGCTGTCTCGACCACCGTCACGGCGCGTGCCATTGGCATGCCATAAGGGCCCTTCCAACCGGCTCAGCCGCGCGCTGCAGCAACATCACGCTTCCCTTGCCTGCGGGCGGCAACGCCCCACGGAACCGCGGAAACCGGCGCTCACCCGACGCGACAGTCGGGCCATCAGCCTGACCGCCACCAGCCCAAACAACTGAAACGGCACACCGAAGAAGCCGGCGGACCGGCACGAAGGATCGAGGCTAACGGGCAGGTCCACAGACTGCCCGACACGCCGACGCTTACGAGGTCAAGATCATTCGCACCAAAACAGCCCCAACTCAAAGCCGCTTCACCGACCTTGGCTTACGCGCCTACTCCCCCAGCACGAGACCGACTGGGTACGATCACCGGAACGGGCTAGGCACGGGGAGGCTACCGCCGAATGTCGATTCAAAAAATCTCGGTACCTAAGAACCAGGTCTACAAGGTCCTTCAGATAGAGGAAGGCCATTTCGAGGACCTGAAGGCAATCGATATCTCACCGGCAAAGCTCACGAAGGCCATTTCTGCTTTCGCTAACGCAGATGGCGGAGAACTTTATGTCGGAATTGACGAAGGGCCCAACGGAAAGAATCACAGTTGGCGCGGATTCGATAACATGGAGGCAGCCAATGGGCATCTGCAAGTATTTGAAGAGCTATTCCCACTCGGTGGAGATTTCCTTTATGAATTCATGCAATGCGATGGGCATCCCGGCCTAGTCCTGCATGTAATCATCCAAAAGACCAAGGAAATCAAGCGCGCCAGCGACGGGAAACCGTACGTCCGCCGCGGGAGCCAGAGCCTCCCAGTAGGCGCAGACCGCCTTGAAAGCCTGCGCCGAAACAAGGGCATCACGTCTTTCGAATCCGAAACCGTACCAGCCCCGATCGACATAATCACCAATTCGCTAACCATAATCGATTTCATGCTCAGCAGCGTCCCCACCGGAGAACCTGAACCGTGGCTGCGAAAACAAATGATGATCGTGGGAGATAAACCCACAGTGGCGGGTCTCCTTCTCTACTCAGATGAGCCACAAGCTCCGCTACCCAAGCGCTGTGCCATCAAAATCTACAGGTACAAGACTACCGACCCACAGGGGTCGCGAGAGAATCTTGCATTCGACCCTCTAACTGTCGAGGGCTCTCTCTACGGACAAATCAAGGCAGTCGTAGCAAAAACCTCTGAACTGATCGAAGAGGTGAAGATACTCGGCCCTGAAGGACTCGCACCGATCACGTATCCGTTTGAAACTCTGCACGAGATCATCACGAACGCCGTAATCCATAGGGACTACGGAACCGCAGACGACGTGCACGTCAGAATTTTCGATAATCGGGTCGAGGTGGAGAGCCCCGGACGCCTACCTGCTCACATCACGACTCGCAACATTCTCAAAGAGCGGTTTTCCCGCAATGGCGCAATCGTTCGACTAATTAACAAGTTCCCAGATCCACCAAACAAGGATGTGGGTGAGGGTTTGGCCACAGCGTTTGCCGCCATGAAAAAGCTGAAACTGAAAGACCCCGTAATCGAGGAACTGGAAAACTCCGTCCTCGTCAACATCCGTCACGAGCGACTGGGATCACCTGAAGAAATAGTGATGCAGTACCTCACCAGTCACGAGGAAATCAACAACCGGACGGTACGAGCGCTAACCGGAATTGGGTCGGAGAATAAGGTTAAAACCATTTTCCTTCGCCTGATCGACGCTGGACAGATTGAGCGTGTCCCGGGGAAGAGGGGGAGCGCTTCCGCTTACCGAATGGCGACCAGCTCCGAGCAGAGCTTGGGGACACCTCCGTAGCGAGATCAACCAACCGCGTACCTCGTGCCCGTCTCATTCAGGCCGTTCAAGTTAGTTCAGACCGGACCAGACAGCTTCTTGGTTGCCCAGACCGCACACCTCGTACGCAAGTGAACGGCCGCAGGCTCAAGCCGCCTGGCCGCCAACAGGCTTAGAAGCAGCGCACTTCCCCAGTCTGTAGTGACGTCCGGCGGCTCGTCCGAGCTGCGGCGCTGGGGCGCCGGTCCCGGTCGGCCGGCGACCCCAAGCTCAGCGCGGGTTGCATTCTCGTCACCCGCTCTATGAAAACCCCAGGCCAGCGGCCGGAGGCTTCCTTGTATGCGGCACCTTGTCACCGTCCGGTCGGCTTCGGCGACCTCTCCCTGGATAATCGACGTATGGCATCACAGCCCAGCCTTTCCGACCTCCGCCGCGCCAAGTTCGCCCGGCGTCTGCCCGCAGCACTCTCCGAGCTCGCCGGCCCCGAGCACGGCACGGTGAGCCTGCCACTTCACCTGGCGTGGTCGGGACTGACCAGGTTCGATCTCGATCAGCCCCGGCTGCGGATGAGCTACTACCGCATCGTGCTGGCCGAGGGCCAGCACGACGATCTGGTCCGGTATCTCGATCGCGGCCTCCTCGTAAGCTTGTGGCCCACACTGCGCACACTGATCAGCCGTGATGTGCGTGAAGTGTGGGAACGCTCCTTCGACGAACTCGCCCACACACCCCGGGCCGCTGCGTGAACCTCACCGACCTTCACCGTCGCCTTCTTGCAGACGTGCTCGCCGTAGGCGGCTCTTACCCTTTGGCGCTAACCGGCGGCTACGCGGTCCAGGCACACGGCCTGGTCGATCGGCTCAGCCAGGACCTCGATGTCGCGACCGAGAACCCCGATCATATGGAAGACATTGCCGCTTCCGTGCGAACGGGCCTGGAACAGCGCGGATGGCAGGTCAGTGCTCTGGAAACAGACCCCCTCTCCGCCCGCCTGATCGTCACCGATCCCGCGAGCCGTGAAGAGTGCGAGGTCGACATCCTCAAGGAAGCACTCTGGCGGCCGCCCGTACATACCGAGCACGGCTTGGTCCTGTCCCTGGAAGACGTCGTTGGGACCAAGGTCCGCGCACTGGCCGACCGCGGACTCGCCAGGGACCTGATCGACGTACAGGCCGCCGCGAACCGCTGGAGCCATGCCGAACTCGAGGAACTCGGACGGCGCCATGCCCGCGACTCCTTCGATCTGAGCGAGCTCCAAGCGCGACTGGGTGGAGCCGACTGGATCGACGACACAGAATTCGCCGCCTACGGACTCGACGAGCAGGCAATCACCGGGCTGCGGCAGTGGGCACAGGCATGGGGCGACGACATCGGCGAACGACTCCAGGAGCTGGAAGCTCCGCACGAAGACTGATGACTGTATAGAGACCATGCGCTAATAGGATGCACATCAGGCTGCTCAGACCTCAACGACCGTGCCCCATCCGTGCCCTTCGGAGCGGACAACAGCGGTCAAGAGCAGTGCCCAGAGACCGCGCCAACCTCGCCCCATCCAGACGAACATGCAGCTCAAAGGCACTTTGACTGCCCAAGAGCCGTTGATTCCCAAGCTCAGAGCGCGAGTTCGATTCTCGTCACCCGCTCGCCAATGGAGGCCCCGGTCGATGACCGGGGCCTTTCGCTTGCCCTCCAGCGGCGACGGTCCAAATCTCTGCCCCGCAGTGGACGGCCGGAGAGCGGTCGCTCTGTCATCACCCGGCGCATGCGGTCGCGACCATCAAGACAGGGGCCTGTGACTCAAGCCGAGCCTCGCATACTCCAGTATGATTGGACTCATGTCCTCAACGACTCGCATCACCGTCACGCTCCCCAGCGATCAGGTGGCGGAGCTCCGCAAGCTCACGGACAACGTCTCCGGGTACGTGGCGGAAGCCGTGGCCCGCCAGATCCGGCACCAGCTCCTGGGCGACGACCTCCGCCGTCACGAGGAGGAGCACGGCCCCTTCAGCGACGAGGAGCTCGCCGAGGCACGCGGGAAGATCTTCGGCTCCGCCGGCTCCTCCACGGGCGCGGACGCCGCGTGAGCGAGCGCATCGAGACCGTCGTCCTGGACTCGGAAGGGCTCTCCGCCTGGATCGCGCAGGACCGCAAGCTGCTCGCGATGCTTCAGGTCTTCCACGACATGGGAGCCGACCTCGTGATCGGGGCCAACACCATCGTGGAAGTCAGCCACTCCCGCACCAACCTGCCTCGCCTCAACTGGGTCCTCTCCCGCGTCAAGGTGGAGCCCGTCACCGAACAAGCGGCGAAAGCGGCGGCTGAGCTCCTCAAAGGCGCCGGGCTACACGGGCACAAGTACGCCATTGACGCCACGGTCGCCGAGGTCGCCCTCCGCCAGCCGAAACCCGTCGCCCTTTTGACGTCCGACAGCGACGACATGACCAAGCTCTGCGGCAGCCAAGTCCGCATCATCCCCCTCTGACCAGTCCGCCGGCCCGGAGCACGCGTTGCACCAGTAGCTCTCGTGCCCCATCCGTGCCCAGCAGAGCGGACAACAGCGGTCAGGTACAGCCTCCAGAGACCATGGCGACCGCAGCCTTCTCGCTGGAAAGTGCAGTTCAGAGCCCTTCCGGAGACTCAAGCACCGCTGATTCCCAAGCTCAGAGCGCGAGTTCGATTCTCGTCACCCGCTCCGCGACTGAGGCCCAGGGCATCGACCCGGGCCTTGTATGTCGTCTGGACCGCTCCAGGCGTCACGCACCAGATTCGCACCGGGTGGCGCGCCCTCGGCCCGCTCCGGAAAGCCAACGGCCGCACCCTTCCGGCGGCCCGCCTCGACCAGGTCATTCACCTCGCAGCTGCCCGCCCGCCAACGCACGCCTGATTTAAACGATCTTGGTTTCGCGGCGCGGGAATGAGACCCTGTTCGCACTTGCATTCAGCGAATGCGGCTTTGCACGGGGGGACTTCACACTGTGGCTGTAACCGTGCCCGATTGGGCCGACACCATGCTTGACCTCATTGGGATCAACTGGCCGAACGTCGACGAAGACGCGTACCGGGACATGGCCGACGCGCTCCGGGAGTTCGCCGAGGATGTCGAGGACGACGGCCACCTTGCCAACCAGCACGTGCAACGTTTGCTGTCCTCCGGTAGCGGTGAAGCCCTCGACGCGCTCAAGGGTCACTGGGGCAAGGTCAAGAACAAGCACGTGAAGGACCTGGCCAGTGGCGCTCGTACGATCGCCGGTGCCCTGGACAACGCGGCCACGGCGATCGAGGCCATGAAGTACGCGGCAATCGTCCACCTGGGCGTGCTCGCCGGCAAAGCCGGCATCTCCATGGCGCTGATACCGGTGACCGGCGGGCTGTCCATGCTCATCGGCGGGGCGGCCATCGCGGTCGCTCAGCAGGCCATCCGCCGGATCATCAAGGAGTGCATGGAGGAGGTCGTCGGATACATCGTCTCCGCCCTGACCGAGCCGGCCGTCGCCGCGCTGGAGAACATGGCCGCGGATCTCGCCGTACAGGTCGGTGCCAACGCGCTCGGCCTTCAGGACGGCGTCGACATGAACCAGGTCGGCCAGTCCGGCAAGGAAGGCTTCAACGAAGGAGTGGCGGGGGCCAAGGATTCCCTCCAGCTCGCCTCCGCCGACGGTCCAGGCCCCGCGCCCGGCAAGGGCGTGCACATCGAGCACGCGGAGCACACCCGCGCGGGCACCAAGCTCAACCTGGTCAGTGTCGACGTTCACGGCAAGACGGCGGGGAAACTGTCCAAGGCCAGGACGCATCATGGACGAAGTCGAGGCAAGGACGACATCGCCGGCGCCCTGGACCCCGTGATCGACAAGGCCATGAAGGCGCTCGGCAAGGCCAACAAGGCCATGGGCGACCACTTCGGCAAGGCACTGCCGAAGGCGGTCAAGGAGATCTCCGAGAACCAGAAGAAGATCGAGCTGGACATCAAGGAGATGATGTCCAAGGGCGTGAAGGTGCGTAAGGGCGACAAGGAAGACGGTCCGCGCCCCGATGCGCCCCGGGACTCCACCCGCACCAAGGCCGACGCGCTGAAGAACGCCAAGGACGAGCCGCGCCGCAACGCGATCTCCCTGGAGAAGAAGACCTGCGAGAACGACCCGGTGGACGTCGCCACCGGCGAGATGACCCTGCCGCAGACCGACCTGGCCCTGCCCGGAGTCCTTCCTCTCGTCCTTCGCCGGACCCATCTCTCCGGCTATCGCTACGGCCAGTGGTTCGGCCGCAGTTGGGTCTCCACGCTGGACGAGCGGATCGAGCCGGACCCGCTCGGCGGGGGCGCGGTGTGGTCCCGGGAGGACGGTTCGCTCCTCGTCTATCCGCGGCTGCCCCTGCCCGAGGACGACGACGGGGTACTCCCCGTGGAGGGCCCCCGGCTGCCGCTCCGGCACGGAGGCCAGGGCAACGGCGAAACCACCTATCTCGTCTCTGATCCCCGTTCAGGGCTGACGCGTTCCTTCCGCGGCGGCCCGTACAACGCGTCCCCCGCCTGCTGGCTCCGGGAGATCGAGGACCGCAACCTCAACCGGATCGACTTCGCCCGCCTCGGGGACGGCAGTCCGACCGCCGTCGTCCACTCCGGGGGCTACCGGGTCGCCCTCGCCGTCGAGGACTCCCGAATACGTGAGCTGTCCCTGCGTACGCCGGACGGTCCCGTCACCGTCATGCGCTACGGCTTCGACCCTCTCGGCAACCTCGACGCCGTCATCAACTCGTCCGGGCAGCCGCTGCGTTTCACGTACGACCCGGACGACCGGATCACCTCGTGGACCGACCGTAACGACTCCACGTTCCGCTACGTGTACGACGACGCCGGCCGCGTGGTCCGCACGGTCGGCCCGGACGGCTATCTGTCGTCCACGTTCGCGTACGACGTCCACCCGGAGACGGGCGACCGCGTCACCCGGTACACGGACTCCCTCGGCGCGACCAAGGTCCACCAGTTCAACGACCGGCTCCAGGCCGTCGCGGAGATCGACGCGCTGGGCGGCGTCACCCACCGCAGCTTCGACCGGTACGACCGGCTGCTGTACCGGACCGACCCGCTCGGTCGTAGCACGACGTACACCTACGACGATCACGGAAACCCGGTCCGGGTCGAGCACCCCGACGGCACCGTCGCCCGGATCGAGTACAACGAGCTGAACCAGCTCGCCGCCGTCATCGGCCCGGACGGCGCGCCATCGCGGCAGGAGTACGACGACCGGGGCAACCCGACCCTCTTCGTCCGGCCGGAGGGGTCCACCACCCGACTCACCCACGGGCCGAAGGGAGAGCTCATCGGTGTCGATGACTCCCTGGGCGCGCTGAACAGGGTGCTCTGCGACGCAGCCGGCCTCCCCTTGGCGATCCACGGCCCGCTCGGCTCGGTCACCCGGTACACCCGTGACCCCTTCGGACGTGCGGTGAGGATCACCGACCCGCAGGGGCGCACCACCGAGCTGGAGTGGACGACCGAGGGCAGGCTCGCCCGCCGGACAGACCCCGACGGCTCGCAGCAGTCGTGGACGTACGACGGCGAGGGCAACTGCCGTGCGCACACTGACGCGACGGGCGGCGAGACCCGCTTCGAGTACACCCACTTCGACCTGGTCTCCGCCCGCACCACACCGGGCGGCGCACGCCAGGAGTTCACCCACGACACCGAGCTGCGCCTGGCCCGGGTCACCAACGCCCAGGGTCTGACCTGGGACTACACCTACGACGCGGCAGGCCGCACCAGCTCGGAGACCGACTACGACGGCCGCACCCTCCGCTACTCCCACGACCCCTGCGGTCAACTCGTCGCCCGTACCAACGGCCTCGGCCAGACGGTCCGCTACGAACGCGACCTCGCGGGCCGGGTCACCGCCAAGGACGCCGACGGGAGGGTCACCCGCTTCGCCTACGACGTCCACGGCCGTCTTGCCTCGGCGACGGGCCCCGAAACCGAGCTGTCGTACGTACGCGACCGCTCGGGCAGGGTCCTCCGGGAGGTGTGCGACGGCCGCGAACTGGTCAACACCTACGACGAGATCGGGCGACGCACCCTGCGCGTCACCCCGTCCGGTGCGGTCAGCTCCTGGTCCTTCCCGGCCGGTCGCACCGCCGAGCTCCATGCCTCCGGCCACCGCCTGAGCTTCCGTTTCGACGAGACGGGTCACGAGACCGACCGCCGGATCGGTGACGCGCTGACCGTCGACCTCGCGTACGACCCGGCGGGGCGCCTGATCGACCAGCTCGTCCGGACGACCGGTGACCGGGTTCTCCAGCGCCGCACGTATACGTACCGTCCCGACGGCCATCTCGCTTCGGCCGAAGAGCTGACCGGAGGCCGCAAGCGACTTGAGGTATCCGGTGACGGCCGGGTCACCGGCGTCACGGCGGAGAACTGGTCGGAGCGGTACGCGTACGACGAGGCCGGGAACCAGACCGGTGCGTCCTGGCCCGGTGCGGGCGACGCCTCCGGACCGCGTGAGTACGCCGGAACGCGCATCACTCGCGCGGGCCGTATCCGGTACGAGCACGACGCTCAGGGCCGGGTGATCCTGGGCCAGAAGACCCGTCTCTCCCGCAAGCCCGAGACCTGGCACTACGGCTGGAATGCGGAGGATTGTCTGGTCTCGGTCACCACACCGGACGGTACGCGCTGGCGTTACCTCTACGACGCTCTGGGACGGCGCTCGGCCAAGCAACGCCTGGCCGAGGACGGGGCGACGGTGGTCGAGGAGGTGGCGTTCACCTGGGACGGCGACACACTCTGCGAACAGACCACTTCCACGGCGGGCTCCCCGGATGCCGTCGCCCTCACCTGGGACCACGACGGCGTGCAGCCGGTGACTCAGGTGGAACGCCGGCTCGTGGACAAGGCAGAAGTCGACAGCCGATTCTTCGCGATCATCACCGACCTCATCGGCACGCCTCGTGAACTGGTCGATGAGCAAGGCGAGGTGGCGTGGCGCACCCGTTCCGCTCTGTGGGGAGCCACGTCGTGGAACCGCGACGCCCACGCGTATACCCCCCTGCGCTTCCCCGGCCAGTACTTCGACCCGGAAACGGGCCTCCACTACAACCGCCACCGCCACTACGACCCCGAGTCGGGCCGCTATCTTTCCCCCGACCCGCTCGGTCTGACCCCGGCCCCGAACGCGGTCACCTACGTCGACGACCCCACGCGGTGGATCGATCCTCTGGGGCTGGCGGGATGCCCGCACCGGAGCGGGGAGAACAAACACAGCGTGGTATTGGGCGTCAACCGTCCTGGTGGACATTCCAACAGCCTTGCCGAGCACCTACGCCAAAATAACGACCCCGGCGCGCACACATACAATGACAGCACATACGGCGATGAAGAGCCCGGTGGTCCCGTATGGATGACCAACGTCGCCGCCGCCGTGAACGACCGAGGCACCACACTGTCCATAACCCTGGACGGAATGCCGAATCGAGCTGGAGAAACAGGAAACTGGAATACACCGGAAACTATCATCGAAGCCTTCAGGGTAGCCGTGGAGCGCGGTGACAATTTCGGCCTGGGGAACAGGGATCGATGGCCCGACGCAGGTAACGGAACCGCATGGGAGATGAGCGTGGTTGCCCGCGCGGTTCGCGCCTACGAGACAGACGTGGCCGATGGCTACGCCAACCCGGACGGACGCCCGTGGGAAGAAATTGCCTGGTATTCGGGCAACGAGAAAATCGATATCAACGACAAACCAGATATCATGGAACTGAATCCCGAGTACCTCAGACTCAAGAGAGAACAGGCGAATGACAGCTGAGATTGACGCCAACATCCCCAGTTCAGTGGCCAGGGAGTGGCAAAGCGTCCTGTCGGAATCATCCAGCGTGATCGACCCGAACCTTTCGCGGGCCGCACATGCGCATCCGAAACTGCGTTCACTTTTTCCGCTCATCAGTCACGGATCTCTTCAGTTCAGCCGCTGCACACGGTATCCATGGTCCCGAGATGTGCCCTCCCTCTTCAGGCGACGTGACGGGGGCTTCTCCGTCATTCGCATGTGGGAGACGGGTGAGTCCGGCCTCCGTGAAGTAGGCGTGGCGGACACCGCGTCGGAAGCAGTCGCGCTGCTTTCCGCAACCCTGCCCGAAGACTGGGGACCTGCGATCGAGGGGACAGCCGACGACCTGTGACATCGGCCGGGGGACAGGCACCCATCCCAGTCTCAACGACCTGTTGGGCCCGGAACACACTCCGCGAAGCGAAGAGGCCGAGCACATCAAAGGGCGCGTAGCCAAGCATTTCGCGTGGCTGCCGCGGTCCTCAAGTTGTCCGTGAAGGACACTCTGTATCGTCGAGACACTTGTGTGCCCCATCCGTGCCCAGAGGAGCAGACAGTATCGGTCAGGTACGGCTTCCACAGACCCTGGCCATCCACCTCCTCAATGGGAAATCACAGGTCAGATCCCCTTCAACGGTCCAAGCACCGCTGATTCCCAAGCTCAGAGCGCGAGTTCGATTCTCGTCACCCGCTCCACGACTGAGGCCCAGGTCAATTGACCCGGGCCTTGTTTGTTGTCCGGACCAGTTCAGGCGTCGCGTGCCCGTTCCGTGCCCGATCGCTTCTTGGCCTGCTCCTCCTGTGCCAGTGGCTTCGCCGAAGCCCGCGGCGTCGGCCAAGCTCACCGCTCCTACCCCTCGCCCTCAGTGGCGCTCCCCGCGCGGATGAACCAACTGCTTCCGCCGCCGCAACGTCCTCCGCCGCCTGTGGTGGGCAGACCGAGAGAACGACCGCGCTTCGGGACAGCGCTTCCGCGAGCGAGTCGCGCGCCGTGGCACCGGCCTCCCTCCCGCGGCGCCACGTGTTCTCACTGCGGCCCTGCCCTCCTGGCGATGCACTACATCGACCCTACGGGCGCCCGCGCCACCTTCGACGAAATCCTCCACCGTCGGACACGAAGGGGGCGCGAGTCCGCTGCGCAACATGCCCGTCAACCGTCGACCGCGCCCACTAGGGCGGTCGACGGTCAGGCACCAGCTGCGCCAGGCACCTGAGCCCAGCACGGTGGGGCTCTCCCTGCTCCATCGAGACCCGCGCACGGCACGGGCGTACCCCGCATCAGCGGCGCGGCCTATCTCTGTCCTCACCACGGCTGGCCGCGCCGGGCGGGGCGCCACGTGCTGTGGGTAGAAGCGGGAGATTCATCTGCAGTCGAAGACGTAACTCCGGTGGGGAGGGCGAGGCCGGTCCGGAGGATGAGCGGATGACGGACCCGTCGGTCGAGATCGTGCCGTGCGAGGGACCGCATCCGCCCGAGTTCTACGGGACGTTCCGGCTCAAGGGCGATCACGCGATCTCCGACCCCGCGACCATCGCCGCCCAGGCGTACGAGGGCTGTGCACCGCTGCTCCACGACTTCACGCCGGACGTCACCGCACTTCCGGCCGCCGAATTCGGCTTCTACTGACCCGAGTCGGTAGCGGGACCGGAGGGGACCGGGCTGTGCGCTGCTGGCTTGGCGCGGAGACCGGCTTGCCGAGGGGCTCGATGCGACAGGACCCGAGCGCGTGGCACGCCCACCAGCTCGCCTTTCTGAAGGCCCTGCGCCCTCCGCCGAAGCCTGGTCCGGCGCATCCGGCGAGCAGGTCGACACCGACCTGGCCGTTGCCAGGGCGTGGGCCGGCCGACTGGGCCGGGGAGGCCGAGTCAGCCCGGCGGCTCCGCGCGGTCGACAGCCTCCCGGCGTCGGCGGGTGGTCCGGTCGCCCGGCTCGCGGACCGCTCGCGGACCGGCTCGACGCGCTGTCGGCCGCCCGGATCGCCGCCTCGAAGGCCCCCACCATGGCGGAGTTCGACGAGCGCTGGGCAAGCACGGTCGAGGAGGACGGCTTCCCCGAGGAGCGGGGAGCCCGGGTCGTCCTCGGCCTGCCGGTGAAGCCCGGAAGGTCCTCGGCCTGCCGGTGGAGGACCCGGAGGAGCACGAGGGAGAGGCGGAGAGCCTCGGGTGATGCGGCGGGGGCGACGGGCCCGTCCAGGACCACAGGCCCGTCCGGGGTCACTGACCCACCTGTCGGCCGGTTCCTGCCCCCCGCACGGCCTCCCGCCGACGGTGCCGGGGGCCGAGATCGAGACAGCCTGACCCGCCACCGACGACGTGCCCGCAGGGTGGGTGATCACTCACCGTGCGGACGGAGCTGCGACCTCCGCCTGCGTTATCCCACTTCCACCGGCCCCTCAATCACGCAGAGGGAATATGGAGTTCGCCCCTCCGGCGGAATGACCCAGCAGCAGATCTGCCTTGAACCAGCCATCGCCCTTTATTCCGTTGACCACCCCCATAACCGCCGTGAAGGGTGGCTCCCGCTTCACCAGTTCATCCATTCGAGGGGGCAGGCAAATGAAGAAGAACGCTCGCCGAACATGCGCGATCGGTACGGCCGCGGCAGCGCTCGCCGGCATCATGGTGCTCGGGGGAGGTGCCACGGCACAGGCGGACACCCGCTGCAGCTGGAGCACCATCACCATCAACAGCGGCAGGGGAGCCGAGGCTCCGAGCTCGGCGTCCGGCCACAAGCACGACACCGGAAACCACTACGTCGGCTACATCGCCGGCGACCTGGTCGACTGGTATGCGGACAACAACGGCGGCAGCGACGGCGACACCTGGGACTCGTACTACGGTACGCGCAAGTGCTAGCCTCTCCGACCGCTTGAATCAATTACCGTGGTGCGGGTGGGAGTTCACCCGCACCACGCGTCCCCCACACCAGAAGGCGAACCAGGCATGCGCCATCACCTCACGTTACCGCTGCTCACAGTCGCCCTGACGACGCTGATGCTGTCGGGTTGCGCCACGACCGAGGGGGAAGCGGAGGACCCGGCTCCCGGGGCGGAGCAGTCCGCGAACTCCCGCGATGCGATGAGTGATCTGCCGGACGGAACTCCCACCCCGTATTCCGATCTCAAGGTCGGCATGTGCTCCAACTTCCAGGGAGATGTCCGCTCGGACCAGGAAGTCGGAACGGTGGACTGCGCGACGCCGCACCGATTCGAGATTCTGTCCGAGGCCGAGATTCCCGAAAGCAGGGAAAGCCCGTTCCCCGGTGATCGCGGCGTCATGGACGCCATGCGCACCCTCTGCACTCCCGTTCTGGACCCCCTCATTTCGAAGAACAAGGGATCCATGATCGGACTGCTCTTCGTGCCGCTCAACAAGGATTCCTGGGAAGCCGGGAACAGGACCGGCTACTGCTCCATAACCTTCCCCGAGCCCAAAACCGGAAAGATCGGCAAAGCCGCATGACGCAGGAGCCCGAACACACCGGGCCCTCCGACGTGCTTGTCCGCTTCGACGATGTCCGAAAGTCCTTCCGTACCGCGCGCGGACGTCGGCAGCAGGCCCTGGACGGATTCTCCATGTCCATTCCCCGGGGTTCGATCGTGGGGCTTCTGGGACCGAACGGCTCAGGAAAGACCACTGCCCTCAAAACTCTCCTGGGCCTTGTCAGGCCCGACAGCGGCAGTGTTCACGCCTTCGGCCACGCGCTCCCCAAGGACCAGCGGTACGTCGCCGGTCGCATGGGCGCGCTCATCGAAGGGCCGGCGTTCAACGCCTCGTTGACCGGCGAGCACAACCTCCGGTTGATCGGCGAGCTGCACGGCGTGGGACCCACCGAGGTGGCCGAGGCGCTGGAACTGGTCGGGATCGCGCACGCCGCCCGGCGCGCCTACTCCGGCTACTCCCTCGGCATGAAGCAGCGGCTCGGTGTGGCCGGGGCCCTGATCTCCGGACCCGAACTCCTCGTCCTCGACGAGCCGATGAACGGGCTCGATCCAGAGGCCGTGCGGGACATGCGGGAGCTACTGAAGCGACTGCGCGACGAGCGCGGTATGACCGTGGTCGTCTCCTCCCACATCCTGGCCGAGGTCGAGCTGGTCTGCGACTGGGTCACCATCGTCAGGAACGGCCGCGTCATCTGCGACGCGGGGGTCTCCGAGCTGATCTCCCGGGGGACCGAGCACCTGGTGGTGCGGGTGCACGACACGGTTACCGAGCAGGCCGTCGCCGTACTGGAGCGGCACGGCCACACCCTCACCCGGGCCGCAGGCCCGCGCGGCACGGACGAGCTGCGGATGCCCGCCCCCCGGCCGCACCCGCACGCGGCCGAAGTACTGAGGCTGTTGACCGCCCAGGACGTGTATCCGCGCGAGCTGCTGGTGGAGTCCGTCTCCCTGGAGGACATCTACGTCGCGGCGATCCGGGCCGCCGACGCCGCAGCGGAGGACGTCCCCTTTGAACGCCGTTGACCAGATGCGCGGCTTCGGCGCCCCGCCCTGGCGCCGCCTCGTGCGGGCCGAGCTGCACCGGCTGACCGCCCCGCCGGCCGTACGCCGTGTCGCGGCCGCGCTGCCGCTGCTGGTCCTGGCCTTCGGCCTCTCGAAGCTGTTCACCCACAGCCCCGACACCGGACCGGCGCTGCGCGAAGCGGACGCGCGCTACCAGGAATTCATCGAACAGGCCGCCCGTACGGGCATGCCGACCGGCAGCATCGGGCGGGACTCCTTCTTCGACGACCCGCGCTACCTGATGGAGTCGCTCTCCTTCGGCGATCTGCGCACCGTCCTGCTCGGTCTCTGCGCGGCGGCCACGGTCTTCGGAATCGTCAGCGGCGGGGCCGACTGGGCTTCGCGCGTGATGCTCACCCTCACCGCCGCCGAACCCGGGCGTGCCCGGCTCTTCCTCACCCGCGGCGTGCTGGTCGGCGGTCTCTCCATGGCGGCGACCGCCCTGTGCGGGCTGTTGCTCGTGCCGTGTCTGCTGCTCGCGGCTCAACTACGGGGGAGTACGGAGGGCCTGGACGCAGCGTACTGGGCGGTGCTGGTGAGCCAGTTCCTGCGGGGCATCGTGCTCGTGGGCCTCCTGGCCCTCCTCGGCTACAGCCTGGCCGTGCTGACGCGCCACGTCCCCGCCGCCCTCGCCATCGCCTTCCTTTATCTCGCCGGCGCGGGCCGGGTCTTCGGGGGGCGGGGGCCGCGACTGGCCGAGTACGACATGGACGGGCTCACCTTCGCCGTCCTCAACGAGAAGCCCGTCATCCCCATGGCGGAGTCCGACTGCATCTCGGGCCCCGGCTGTGCGGCGACCCATGTCGACCTGACCGCCTTCGACGGCTTCGCCGGGATCCTCCTGTATCTCCTCCCGGTCCTCGTTCTGGCCCTGTGGCGCTCCACCCGAACGGACGTCGGCTGATGACCCTCCTCGCGAAAACCTCGTCGCCGCCCCTGAGCCGCCTCGTCCGGTCCGAGCTGCACCGGGTACTGAGTCCGAAGCCCGTTCGGTACGGCCTCCTCGCGCTCCCCGCGATCCTTCTGGCCCTTGCCGTATCCGCCTTCCTCAGTCATCACACCGATGTGGCGGCGGCGTGGCGGGCGGCCGAAGCGGCCTACCGCACGTACGCGGAGGAAGCGGCGACCCGGCCCGCGGGCTCGGTCGAGACCCTGTCCCCTCGCGAGTTCTTCGACGACCCCCGCTACCTCATGACGAAGGCATCCTTCGTCGACCTGCGCGCCGTGCTGTCGGGGCTGTCGCTGGCCGCCCTGGTTCTCGGTGTCCTCAGCGGGGGTGCGGACTGGTCGTCCCGCGTGATGCTCACCCTCACCGCGGCCGAGCCCCGGCGCACCCGCCTCTTCCTCGCCAGGGGCCTGCTCGTCACTGCGGTCGCGACCGCCACCGCCGTCCTGACCTCGGTCTTCTTCGTGCCCCTCCTGCTGGGTGTGGCCGGCTTCAAGGGGTCCCTGGCCGACGCGGACGGGCGGTACTGGACGGTGCTAGCCGTCATCGGAGCGCGTGGCGCGGTCCTCGTCGGCCTGGTGGCGCTGCTGGGCTACTCCCTCGCCATGCTGACCCGCCGCACGACCACGGCCCTCGGTATCGCCCTCGCCTATCTGGTCGCCTCCGGCCGCATCGTCCAGGAGTACGTCCCGGCACTGGCCGAGTACCAGCTCTCCGGGATCACGTTCGCCGTCCTCAACGAGCGTCTGCTGATGGAGACGGACAGGACCACCTGTGTCGGCGAGGCCGCCTGCCTGGCCATGCGGGAGGGCACCACCGCGAGCACCGCCTTCCTCGCCCTGTCTGTTCACCTGCTGCCCGTCGTGGCGGCGGCCTGGTGGCGGTTCGCGCGCCGGGACGTCGGCTGAGGCCGCGGACAACAGCGGTCAAGTACGGCCCAGCGAGACCGCGCCAACCTCTTCCCTGCAAGGCAAACAAGCAGCTCAGAGGCGCTTTGGTCGACCAGCCCCGGTGATTCCGAACCTCAGAAAGCGAGTTCGATGATCGTCACCCGTTCTTTGACGAAGGCCCTGGTCAGTGACCGGGGCCTTCTTGTGTCGGCGTCGGCCCGCGGTGCCGGGGTCGCGGTGAGCGTGGCAGACCCGGACGGGTCGATGCTGTTCCCGCCAGTGGTGGGGATCGTGCAGGATGACGTCGCCGTCGGCGCGGACCTACCGGATGCGCGGGCCGGTCAGGGGACGCGCGGGCCGAGGGGGCCGGGCTGTGAGCGGCACCGGCGCCGAAGACCCGAACGTCGATCCGGTCACAGGGAGATCCTCCTCGCATGGTGCACACGAGCGACAGCTTGGCCGCCGAACTCCAGAGGCTCCGGGATCGCCCGCGTGCCGATGCCGCGCCCCCGGTCCTCTCCCTCTTCGTCATCGACGTTCAAGGGGATGCCGCGGAGTACGAACGGCGCCTGCGGTCGGTGATCTCACCCGCCGTGCGGCTGGGCAGCACGGCGGATTTCGAGCAGGAGAGTCTCCCGGTCGGCGATGTTCCGGACTGGTTCGCCGCTGTGAGTTCCCAGCAGCCGGAGCAGGCACCGCAGTTCGCACGGGCCGGGCGCGACCGGTATGCGGAGCACACCGGGGGCGGCCGGCCGTGGGAACTGCGGGACTGGTTGTACCGCTTCGACCCCGACGAGGACTCCCGCGGCTGGGAGTGGTGGGACGCCGCCCCGGTCGGATCGTCCCGCGTCCACGTCTGGGTGGACAGCTGGGGAGAATCCTTCTTCGGGTGCCAGGATCTGCTCTGGGGCGCCTACACGGCGGGCGCGGTCCGCATCGACGGCCCCACAGTTCAACAGTCCGCCGTGTGGTCGGCGGAACGGAACACCACGCGCTGAGGCAGCCACCTGCCCACGTTGCCTCCCGCCGCATGGGCGGGTCCCGCGCCCAGGTCCTTCGAACCAACAGGTCGCGGCAGTTCGCGGAGTGTCCTCCGACCACGGCCGGCGCCTCCGGTGCATCCCGAGAACCGCTGATTCACCAGCTCAGAGCGCGAGTTCGACTCTCGCCACCCGCACCATGCTGAAGGACCCGGTCAGTGACCGGGGCCTTTCATGTCGGCCGTACCGCGACGAGGTCCACCTCGCGAGTCCCGTCTTCCCAACCGGCGGCGCCCACCCGTGCTTCACGCCATCGAGGCCAACGACGTCTTCCTCCACTGGGTCTCCTGGTGGCACCTCGCCACCATCGGTCCGTCCTGTTTCGCGCCCCAAGCTGCCGGGGGCCGGTATCCGTGGAGGCCGGAGCCCCACAGCGGAGTGCCTTCGGAGGTCTTCTCCGAGCTCTCGAGGACGGGCGCGTTCGCGACTTCGGTCCGAACGGTTACCGTCCCCCCAACCATGCCGCAACTCAGGCATCGCGCTTTAGAGTTGATAGTGCACCGGCCGGGTGCGCCCTGGTGAGGAGGCGGCAGCGTGTCGCGAGGATGGAAGACTGCGGTCGTGGTGGTCGCATCTGCGGGAATCGTCTCCACGCCGTTGTTCTGGTTGCTGGACAAGCCGGACACCGGGCAGCTGGTCGGCGCGTCCGTCCAAAGTGCCGTGGGGATCGTCGCCCTGCTCTGGGCACTGTTCCAGCGGCCGGCCGCCCCGGGGCCGTCGGACGCGGCCATCGACACCGGCCGGGCCGAGGCCACTGACGGTGGTACTGCCGGAACCGGCATCAGGCGCCGGGGCGGCGGCCACGGGTCCGCGCGGGCCGAGCGGACCGGGGATGCCACCGCGTCCGGTCCCGGAAGCGCTGCCGGCTCGGGCATCGACTACAGCTGACCCGGCCGCCGGGCGGAGTCGCGACGAACGAACAAGGGGGCCCGGTTGCCATGCGCTGGTGGAAGCGCCACCACGGTGCCGACGATGAGGCCGGACGCCGGAAGGAGCCAGGTGTTCCCGTGGTCGTCACGGACACGGGGGACGCCAACGCCTCGGACGGCTCGACCGCGGTAACCGGTCTGAGCGTACGGGGTCCCGAAGCAGCCGACCTCGGACCGGTCAGCGACACGGGGCACGCGTACGCCACCGCGGGCGGTATCGCCAACACCGGGCACCTGCAGATCGGCACCGACCCTTCGGGCAGTGCGCAGACCGTCGTGCAGGCCGGAGTGATCAATCGCCTCATGATCGGCGGGACGGCCGCGGCCGCGCTGCCGGTGCCGCACCAGCTGCCGCCCCGCGTCGTCGGGTTCCGGAACCGGACGGGCGCGGTAAGTGCCCTGACGGCGAACCTGGAGCGGCGGCGGCTGGCCGCCGAGCCCGCGGTCGCGATCGTGAGCGGCATGGGCGGTGTGGGCAAGACCTCGCTCGCCGTCCACTGGATCCATGCGATCGCCGACCAGTTCCCCGACGGCCAGCTCTATGCCAATCTGCGCGGCTTCTCGGACGGACCCACCGCCACGGCGAGTCAGGTGCTCGAACAGTTCCTGCGTTCGCTGGGCGTGCCGGCGGACGAGATCCCCGAGGACGAGGACAGCCGGGCTGCGCTCTTCCGGTCGATCACCCACGGCCGGTCCCTTCTGCTGCTGCTCGACAATGCCCTGGACGCCCGCCAGGTCCGGCCGCTGATCCCTTCGACCGTCGCCTCGCTCACCGTGATCACGAGCCGGAACAGGCTCACCGGACTCGCGGTCCAGCTCGGGGCGCAGCGGGTCGGCCTGGAACCCTTCGATGGTCAGGTGGCGGTCGAGATGCTCACCGGTGACCGCGAAGGTCTGCCGGAGACCGATCTGCTGCTGGCCGACGACATCGCCCGCAAGTGCGGATACCTGCCGCTGACACTGCGGATCACACTCGAAAGGCTGGCGAGCCGGAGCCTCGGCTCGTTCGGCGCATGCGCCGCGGAGATCATCGGAGAGCTGCGGGACGCTCGCGCCGCTCTGGACACTTTCTCCCCACTGGACGACGACTCATCTACGGAGCTGCGTGTGGTGCTTTCCTGGTCCTATGCCGATATCCCCGACGACCTGGCCCGGACGTTCCGGCTGCTCGGACTTCACCCCGGAGCCGACTTCAGCGCGGCCGATGCCGCCGCGCTGTCGGCGATCGAACGGACCGAAGCCGTGCGCCGCCTGGACCGGCTGGTCCAGCTCAGCCTGCTGGAGCCATCGGGCCGGTCGCGCTTCCGGTTTCACGACCTGCTGCGGGCATTCGCGGCGGAGCGCGCTCAGGGTGACGAGTCCGGGGCGGAAGTCGGTCTGGCGCGGCGCCGCCTGCTGACGCGGTACCTCATCCGCATCGACGCGGCCGATCGTGTCCTGGCTCCGGGGCGCCGTCACGTGGTGTCGGCCGAGGAGGCCGGTGAACCGTTCACCTCGTACGAGGAGGCCCTCGCCTGGTGCGACTCGGAGCGGCTGAACTCCATGGCGATGGTCCGGGCGGCCGAGGCGGACGGCGAGGACGATCTGTGCTGGCGTATCGCCATGGCGCTGATCACCCCCCTTGTCTTGCGCTCCTACCACGCGGACCGCCGTGAGGTCTGCGAGATCGGGCTGGACGCTGCCCGCAGGGCGGGGGACCGCTGGGGTGAGGCGTGGAGCCTGATGAGCCTCGGGGGCGCGCTGCGCGAACTGGGCCTGAACGATGAGGCAGCCCGGAAGGATCGTGAAGCGGCGTCGTTGTGGCGTGCACTCGGCGATGCCGAAGGCGAGGGCAAGAGCCTGAACAACCTGGGCGGTGCGTTGATCGCCCTGGGCCGGCTGGCGGAGGCGGCCCAGGTGATGGAGGACGCGCTGCGCATTCGCCGCGCGATCGGAAGTCAGCGCGAGCTGGCCATCTCGCTGTTCCTGCTCGGTGACCTGCACCTGGCGCAGGGCGATCCGGAGGCGGCCGAGCAGAACTACCGGGAGAGTCTGGGGCTGCGCGCCGCGGCGGACCGGCAGACCATCGGGTTCGCACTGACGGGTCTGGCCGAGGTCGCGCTGCTGCGGGGCGATCTTGATGCCGCGCAGGAGGCGTTCGGCGAAGCCGCTGACGCCCACGAGGAATCCGGCTATCCGAACGGGCAGGCCATCGCGCTGCGCTCCCGCGCACGCTGTCTCCGCGGTCTGGGGCGCGCGGACGACGCGTACGCCGCGCTGACGAAAGCCTTGGCTCTGCTGCGGGCCGCCGACGATCCGGCGGCCGACGAGGTACAGCGAGAACTTGATGAGTACGGACCCGGATCCGGGTGAGGGGCCGGTCAGGCAGGTGGCGGACGACGGCCTGTGACGCCGGCCCTCTACGGGGGCGGGCGTGCTCCGCCCTTCCCGGGCACTGACGGTCCGGTGCGCTCTGCGACTCCCCGCACCGGGCGAATCGCGAGGCCAGCGGGGGCGGGTAAGGACCGATTCCTGAAGGCGCTGTCCAGGTCCGGCTCGATGCCGAAGAATGCGCACATGGCTGAGGCTGGACAGTTCCGGGACGGGATAGCCGCGCGCATCGCGCAATTCGATCGGGAGGGGGCGCGACGGGCCGCCGGCCTGGCGGAGGAGGAGCGGCAGCGGGTGCTGGACCTGTTTCCGCTGGAGAGCTGGGGCGAGCTGGACCTGGAGCAGTACGCGCTGGGGCCGGACAGCCGCAGGAGCGGGCTGTCCTTCTGCCGGCTGATGGAGTACGGCACCGACAACTTCGGCAGCATCCGCGGCGGCAGCGCGGCGAAGCACATCGTCTACCAGCACCGGTCGGGTCAGTGGCGAGTCGTGCCGAGCGCCTTGCGCGGGATCGAGGTGGAAGCGGCTTGGGTCCAGGTGCGGTCCGAGTTCGTGACGGCCTTCGACGCGGCGCGGAAGGGTGCGTGGGAACTTCTGGACGATCTGGAGTCGCTGTCGTACGGACAGGCCCTGACCACCAAGACGCTGGCGGTCTACTTTCCCGGTGAGTTCCTGCCCGTCTTCTCCGCCGCGCACGTCCGCCACTTCACCGCGTTGCTCGGCGGCAGGCCCCGTGCGTACTCCTCCGGTGTGCGTACCTGGAGAGCCAATCGCGAACTCCTCGGACTCCTGCGTGCGTACGACGAGTTCAAGGGCTGGAGTCCGCATGAGGTGATGGACTACCTGTACACCTTCCACGATCCGCGCCCGCAGGACCGCGTGGTCTGGAAGATCGCGCCCGGGGAACGCGCGAGCCTCTGGGACGACTGTCTCCAGAACCGTCGTATCCGGGTCGGCTGGGACGAGGTCGGCAGTCTGGTGCAGTACGAGAGCGACCAGGAGCTCAAGGCCGCACTGGACCAGCACTGGCCGCAGAGCACCGGCGGCAACCTGCGGCTCGCACGGCAGATGCTTGCCTTCCGTGACCTGGAGCGCGGCGATCTCGTCGTCGCCAACCGAGGAAAGTCGGAGGTGCTCGCCGTGGGCACCGTCGTGGGCGGATACGCCTACGAACCCGGCCCGGGGACTCACCGCCACACCGTGGACGTGGACTGGGACACCTCGTACGCCCAGGGCTTCGACGCGCCCCGGCACGCCTGGCAGCAGACGTTCGCCAAGGTGCCCGCCGCCTTGCTGCGGGAGATCCGGCACGGCCGGGACAGGGGCGGGGCCGGCGTATCCCTTCCGGGTTCCGTCGGTGACACCGAGGGGGCCGACAAGGTCCGCACCGTGGAGAAGGCCGTTTCGGCGGGGTCCGGGCCGCCCGATGACGAACTTCCCGATGACGTGCGGAGAGTACGGGATCTGCTGGAGCACAAAGGGCAGGTCGTACTCCAGGGGCCACCCGGCACGGGCAAGACCCGGCTGGCACTCAATGTCGCCCTCGCCCTCGCTGGACACGCGGACCTGATCGAGGCGCCGCCGGCCGAGCGGGCCGCGGTGCTCGCGCGGCTGTCCGCGGTGCCCCCGGTACCCGCGGTGGCGGAGGGCGCCGGGACGCCCGAGAAGGCACGGGCGGCACGCCTCACGATGGTGACCTTCCACCCGTCCTACGGGTACGAGGACTTCGTGGAGGGTTTCAGGCCGGACACGGCGGCGGACGGGGCCGGCCTGCATCTGACGATGAGGGACGGGGTCTTCCTCCAGGTCTGCGCGGCGGCAGAGATGGCACCGGACGACATCTTCCTGCTCATCGTGGACGAGATCAATCGCGGTGATCTCCCCCGCGTTCTGGGTGAGTTGATCACCCTGCTGGAGCTCGACAAGCGGGGATCGGTCTCCATCACCCTGCCGACCAGCGGGCGACAGCGGACCGTTCCGGCGAACGTCCGCATCATCGGCACCATGAATTCCGCCGACCGCAGCGTGAGCCATATCGACTCCGCGATCCGGCGCAGATTCGCGTTCCTCGACGTGCCGCCGGACCTGGACGCTCTGGACGGAGAGGTGGAAGGGCTCGGGCTGGCGCCCTTGCTGGAGGGGCTGAACGAGCGTCTGGACGCGCATTTGGGCCCGGACCACCTGCTCGGGCAGGCATACCTCCTCTCGGACGACCGTCCCCTCGCCACCGTCGAGCAGCTCTCCCACGCCTTTCACCACGAGATCGTGCCGCTCGTGACGGACTACTGCCTCGGCCGCCCCGACATGCTGCGGGCCGTACTGGGCGAGCTGGTGGACGACCGGACGGGTCGGGTGGTTCAGACGAATCCGCAGGACCTTCCGGGAATGCTGGCGAAGGTCTTCGTCACCGCCGGGATCACCGACGAGGACGACGTGCCGGCCGAGCGCGAATGGGACAGGGAGTAGTCGGGTGCCGCGGAAGGCCGCAGGGCACGCGGGGCGCACAGGGCGGCAGGTGACGCTCAGTGAGTACGCGTCCGCCAGAGTGCCGAGTTCCGATCTGAGCCCTGCCGATCTCCACAGACTCCGGAGTCTCAAGTCCGTCGGCGTGGTGGAGAAGCGGGACCACTATGTCCTCACCGCACGGACGGTCACCGGGGTTCTGGAGCTCAGCCGCATCCGGCTGGTGCTCCGCCCCAAGTTCCCGATCGCGGGAAACCGGCTCATCGACTGGCTCTCGTACGCCAACGGGCAGAACAGCACGATCGACGAGGAGCTGCGCAAGTGGCCGCTCGGCAGCGACGGTTACGCGGGGCTGGTTCCCGCCGCCCTGCTGTACGAGTGCCGTCTGCTCGTGCGCCGCGGCCTGCGCAGGCACTACGTACGCCGACAGCGCGTGGACACCACGCTGCGGGGGCGGCTGAACGTCGAGGCACAGGCCACCAGGTGTTTCGGCGCGGTCGACCAGTTGCACGTCAGGACCTTCGAGTTCGAGGACGGGGGCTGGGAGAACCTCGTGTGCGGAGCCGCGCTGAGCGCCGCCGCCGGGCAGGTGAGCGATCCGCTCCTCAAGCACCAGCTGGCCTCCGCGGCCCTGGACTTCCCGGTTCCTCCACGTACTCCCGATGTGCTGCCGTTGCTCGCCCGTGGGCAGTACTCCGCGCTCAACGCCCACTACCGGCCCGCCCACGCGTGGGCACGCATGGTGCTCGGCGGCGGCGGACCCAATGACCTGCTGAACCCGTACGGCTTCGAAGCGCAAGGGCTGCTGCTCAAGCTGGACGGTCTCTGGGAGAGCGTGGTCCAGCGCATTGCGGCCGACGCGGCGGCCGCTGTCGGTGGCTGGTGGGCCCGGGACAAGGTCCACCACATTCTGACCCACGGAAGGCACGGGGGCCACGGGAGGAGTTCCCCGTCCTTCCGGCCCGATGTGCTGCTGTCCTTCGGTCCGCCGGGCGCACCCCCCGGGGCCACGCCCTACCTGGCCGTGGACGCGAAGTACAAGAACTACGCGAAGGAGAACGTCTCCCCCGAGGACCGTCACCAGCTCCTCACCTACATCGCCGGCCACGCCGACCCCGGGAATCCCCTCGCCCTGGTGGTTCACCCGGACCCGCGGGGACCGTCCGGCCACCAGCTCGAATTCCGCGGGCCCCGTGGGCTGGTGGGACGCATCCTGGTGCTCGGCCTGGACACCCGCTCCGACCCGGGGACGGCCGCCGAACCGCTCCGGAAGGCGATCGCCGATTTCGCCGCGTCCGTGAAAGTGATCTGACCGCGGAAGTACGCGGGTGGGGCGGCCGTACCCTTCCTGACGGCTGCGGGTCGGCCATGGACGGATTCCTGACGGCCTGTGACCGTGGGGCACTCTCGCGAACCTCACATGTGCGTCGCAGAGATCGGAGGAGGGGCGGCATGCGAAGCAATCCCCTGATGCGGGACATCCTGCGGGCGACAGCTCCCACCGACCTGAGCGATCGGGATGTCCCACCCGTGTTCCGTGAAGTCGTGGAAGGCGGGTGGTCCGTCACGGCAGCCGGTGGCCGCGTGCTGACCGCCCTCCGCCCGGAGGTATCCGGCCCTTACCTCGACCGGCTCGCGGAAGAGACCACGAGCAATGGGAGGGGGATGACCGACTACGACCTCCCGGCCGCTCCGCACGAACGCACACCCCTCCTCGTCCGGAGGTGCCTGGCTTACGTGTGTGCCTGCCTTCGGACGGCACAGGAGGAGTTCGGCGACGCCGAAGTGAGGGCTTACGTCGTCCTCTCCTTCGCCGATACGGATACAGGTACCCGTACCCGTACCGATGAGGGTGAGGATGCCGATCCGGGGCTCCTCACCTCGAACGTCACCTTCTGTACTCCGCTTCCCGACGTTCGCCCTTTCATCCCGGCACTGGAGGACGTGCGGGATGCGGCTGTCGCGGAGATCTCCGTGGCGGACTGCGCGGCGTGGTCGTGACCGAAGCGCTCGTTCTCGGCCGGCCGTCCAGGAAGGCGGGGGTCCCGGGTCCAGCACGAGGCAGCCCCCTCCGACGTCCCGTGCGATGGGGATCAACCGCGGATGTCCGTAGAGAACGCTGCTGAACCCCATGCCCATGAAGTCGACGTCCGCCTCGTCGTCCCCCATCTCCTCCGCCGTGAGCCTGTCGTAGAAGCCGGTGGAGAGCCGCCACTCGTCAGCGATCCGGCGGGTGCCGATCGGCCTGTAGGACCCGGGCAGCATCGATCCCCCCTGGTAGCCGAGGCCGTCGTGCCGCAGCAACGACACCACCAGGGGCTTCGGGAGCGGCCGGCCGATGTCCCGTTCGGTCGCGGCGATATCCACCGGATCCGCGGGCGGCGCCGGCGCCGCGCAGGTCGTCGGCGCGTGCGCGGCCGGCCAGTTCTCGATGCGCGTCCACGACTCACTGATCGGTGCGGTCATGGCACGGGATCCTGCCGGCGGGTACTGACCGTCACCGGTGCGGCCCCGGTCCGGGTCGTTCCTTGCCGACGCCCCGCGTCAGCCGTGCATCGCGGAGGTGTACGCGAACAGCGCGATCACGCCGACGACGCACACGAGGATCACCCATGAGCTGAAACCGGTGTGCCTTCCCCTGCCGTTCCGCCGCGCGGACCCGCGGGAGCGCCGGGACCGCCGGGACCGCCCCGTGGCCGCGCGGTCCGGAGCGGGCCGCGCCGCGTCGGCCGCCGCGTCGGCCAGCAGCCGCCGGCAGGTCGCGGCGAGCACGCCCGTACCGGCGGAGAGGGGCACCACGGCCTCCGAACGCGCCGGAGCGGTGGTGCCGCCGTCCAGGATGCGACCCGCGCGTACGAGAATCTCGTCCCGGCCGCCCGCCGGGGCGAGGCTGATCCACCGCCGTACGTGTTCACCCCGGATGACCATCCCCCCGGACCGCTCCCGGTACACGGTGTGCTCCCGCCACAACACCGCCGCCAACTCCTGTGCGGTGTCTCTCAGTTGTGCGCCCACCATCCGTCCCCCCACCTCGCGTCGAATCGAACAAGCATCGAACTCTACTGGCGGGCACGGATCCCTGAGCATCAGCCCCACCCCAGGACGGCCCGGCCCGCACCCCGGCGGCTCCGTCGGGCCGGTCGCGGACGGTGGCCGTTGCAGTGGCCGTCGAAGGCGGGGGGCAGCAGCTGTGGACTTCGGGGTACTGGGTCCGCCGACCGTGTGGCGGGCCGGCGTACCGCTGGAACCGGGCACGCCGAAAGGACGGATCCCCCTGGCGGTCCTGCTGAGCCGACCGGGCCGGCCGGTCTCCGATGACGCGCTGGTGGAAGCGGTCTGGGCGGCGCGCACCGGGTCGAGCTCCGCGAGATGTCCGAGGCCGGCCGTCTGGCCATGCTGCGCCGAGCCGGACAGTGAGGCGGGCGGCGAGAGCCCCGCTGCCGACGGCGGTGACGGCGGTGACGCTCCGGCCGGGGGCGAGGGGGACGTCGCCGCCCCGGGCACGGAGCTCAAGGTCGGCGACAGGGCCGTCCTGCCGTTCGCGTACACGAGTGACAAGAAGGGCACCATCGCGGTGACCGTCACGGCGATCGAGAAGGGCGCCGAGGCCGATATGGCCGCCTTCGGCGACAAGGCGAAGGGGATGGACGCCCTACTTCATCAAGATGAAGGTGGAGAACGTCGGCGGCACCGGCCTGTCCTACGCGTCGCCGAAGCTGGACGGTGTGCTCGAAGGGGGTGCGGGCACGGGCATCGTGCTGATCGGCGACCTCCCCGGCACAGGCGACCGGGAGAGCACACCCCGCGAGTTCACCACCAAGGGCGCGTCGTACGAGACCTGCTCGCTCACCGCCACGAAGGGCGCACCGGTCACGGCCGCCCAGTTCGACGAGGGCGACACGTACAGCGACAGTCCCGTCGTCTGGGCCAACTGAGGCCCGGATCAGGGACCGTGTCGAGGGCGGGGCGAGCGGGCCTCGGTCAGCGCACGGGGAATCCGAAGGAATAGCCCTGCTCCTCCAGCCAGGGCAGGACCTCGCGCAGAGCAGCCAGCGTCTGGGAGCGTTCCCCGCCCGCGTCGTGGAAGAGGACGGTCGGCCCGTTGGAGATCTCGCGCTTGACGGTGGCGACCATGGTGTCCGCACCGGGGTGCTCGAAGTCCTTGGTGTCGACGTTCCAGCCCAGCGGCCGCATCCCGTGGGACGCGGCGAGCTGTCGGCTGTACGGGGTGAAGGCGCCGCCCGGGGCCCGGTAGTACTGCGAACGGACACCTCCGGACGCCTTGATGATCATGCGTTCGGCGTCCAGGATCTGCTGCGACTGGTAGGCCTCGGACTTGGTGTCCATGGTGGTGTCGTGCGAGACGGTGTGGTTGCACAGCCGGTGGCCGTCCGCCACGACCTGCTTGACCAGGTCCGGGTACGCCCGGGCCTGGGTGCCCACCATGCAGAACGTGGCCTTCACGCCCTGGTCCTTCAGCAGGCGCAGCACCTGCGGCGTCCAGACCGGGTCCGGGCCGTCGTCGATGGTGATGTTGACGCCCCGGTCCCCGCGGTCCGAGGCGTGCGCGATGTCCGCCGCCACCTTGGCCACGGGCCGGTCCCGCTCGTCGGGCGAGGCGACACTTCCCGCCGGCCGACCCCCGGTGGTGTCGGCCTGTGCGGTCCACACCGAGGTGGCGGCGGCCAGCGCCGTCACGCCGAGCGCCGCCGCGAGGAGCCGGCTGTGCCATGCCCTTCCCTTGTGCTTGCCCATGTCCGCCCGCCCCTTTTTGCTGTCTCCACCGATGCCGTGCACCCATCTAGACAGGCGAGCGTCCCGGTGGGATGCCTCGGTTACCGTTCGCGGACACAGTCGCAGGGAGCCGGCGACATTCGAGGCCGTCGCGAGACCGGGTCAGCGAGCCTTGCCCCCGGGGTCGCTGCCCTCGGGGCCGTTGCTCTTGGGCCCGTTGCCCTCGGCGAGGGTGTGCGCGACCAGGGCGTTGGCGTGCCCGTGGCCCAGTCCGTGTTCGGACTTGAGCCAGGCGACCAGCTCCATGTGCCTGGTCAGCGGGGACGCGCGGACGAGGTCCTTCCACTCGGAGACCGGGCGGCCGTACTTCTTCTCGATCGAGGGGAAGTAGCTGGCAGGGCCCTTCACGGCGTCGGTCATGGGGTGTCCCGTCTGTCGTGCCCTCCCCGTACGGAAGGCGTCGGGGGTATGACCGGCGGAGGTGGGTGAAGTCATCGGCGTTCGACAGTGGTTCGGGTCACAGTCCCGCACGGCCGCACCGCGCCGACGGCCACCCGGCCACCCGGCCACCGGAGGCCAACTCCGTTCTTTGCCCAGCCTTTACCCGGATCGGGGCCGGTGCCGGGATGCCCACGCGGCGGGAGCGTGTTGGCGCCGGGTGGACACCCCCGGCTATCGACAGGAAACCGACGTGACAGACGTGACGGCACACGCTCCGAACGGCGTGACGACCAACGTGACGACCGGTGTGACAAGCGGCGTGACGGCCGGCGTGACGGACACCGCTGCCCGCGCCGCGGACACCCTCTCCCGCCCGTTCACCGTTCGCGGGCTCACCAGCCGGAACCGGATCGCGATGGCGCCCATGACCCGGCACTTCTCCCCGGACGGCGTGCCGGGACAGGACGTGGCGGACTACTACACCCGGCGGGCCGCCGGTGACGTCGGGCTGATCATCACCGAGGGCACCTACGTCGACCACGCGTCCGCGGGGACCAGCGACTCGGTCCCGCGCTTCCACGGCGAGGCGGCGCTCGCGGGCTGGGCGGACGTGGCGGACTCCGTGCACCGCGCGGGCGGCGCGATCATCCCGCAGCTGTGGCACGTGGGCGTCACCCGCACCGAAGGCGCCGGGCCCGTACCGGACGCCGAGCCGGTCGGCCCCTCGGGCCTGTCCCTGAGCGGCGAGCCCAAGGGGCGCGCCATGACGCAGCAGGACCTCGACGACGTCATCGCCGCGTTCGCCGACGCGGCGGCGGCCGCCGAACGCGTCGGCTTCGATGGCATCGAACTGCACGGAGCCCACGGCTACTTGATCGACCAGTTCCTGTGGTCCGGAAGCAACCGGCGTACCGACGCCTACGGTGGCGACCTGGTCTCCCGGACCCGTTTCGCGGCCGAGATCGTGGCGGCCTGCCGCGCCGCCGTCTCCGACGCCTTCCCTCTCTTCTTCCGGATGTCGCAGTGGAAGGCGGACGCCTACGACGCGAAGCTCGCCCGCACCCCACAGGAACTGGACGACCTGCTCGCCCCGCTGGCCGAAGCCGGTGTCGACGTCTTCCACGCGTCCACCCGCCGCTACTGGCTGCCGGAGTTCGACGGCTCCGATCTGAACCTGGCCGGATGGGTGAAGAAGATCAGCGGCAGGCCGACCCTCACCGTCGGCTCGGTCGGCCTGGACGACGACTTCTTCAGCGCTTTTCAGGGCAACGACTCCAAGGTCACCGGCATCGAGCAGTTGCTGGACCGGATGGAGCGCGACGAGTTCGACATGGTCGCCGTCGGGCGGGCACTGATCTCCGACCCGGAGTGGGCGGCGAAGACCCTGCGCGGGCGGACCTCGGACATCACCCCGTTCACCGCGGAGATGCTGAAGAGCCTGCGCTGACCCGCGAGCCCTCGCACCGGCGCCTACGCCCTGTTCGCCGCAGCCGGGAGGTCCGCGCGGACCGCGGTGATCAGGGCGTGGCCGGCCTCGTGGGCGGCGGCGCTGCCCTCGGTGGGGGTGGTGCCGGCACGCTGGTGCAGGACGACCCCGAGGACCAGCCGGGAGACCCCGGCGACCTCCTGCGTGGTGGCCCAGACGAGGTTGCCGCCCGCCGGGGTGGAGGAGCCGGTCTTCAGGCCGATGACCCCGTCGCGCCCGAGCAGCTTGTTGGTGTTGCGGAAGGTCACCCCGGTGCCCGGGGCCGTGACGGAGGCGGTCGCCACGATCCGCCGGAAGGCCGGGTCCTTCATGGCGGCACGGGCCAGCCGCAGTTGGTCGTCGGCCGTGCTCCTCGTGCTCGTCTCCATGCCGCTCACCCCGGTGTACGTGGTGGCGCGCATGCCGAGTCCGGCGGCGGCCCGGTTCATCTTCGCGACGAACGCCTTCTCGTCACCCGCGTCCCAACGGGCCAGCAGCCGCGCCACGTGTTGCCCGACGGCACCATCATCAGCTCCAGCAGGCGTCGTTGGGTGTACTCCCGACCGGCCAGGACAGGGGCGGTCGTCTCAACGGAGGAGTACGACTCGTCGGCCGCCTGCCGGTCGGCGACCACGGTCGCGCCGGGGGCGTCCGCCCCCATCGGGTGGCCCTTCAGGATCACGTACGCCGTCATGACCTTGGTGACGCTGGCGATCGGGACCGGCTTCTGCTCGCCCCGGGTGCCGAGGCTGCCGATCCCCTCGACCGCCACGCTCGCCTGGCCCTCGCGCGGCCAGGGCAGGTGCAGCGACCTGGCGAGCGGCGCCACCTTCTCCCCCGGGCCCTCGGCGGGGGCCGGCCCGACCGTGGACCTGCCGCCGCCGGCCGCGTACCACCCGCCCGTACCGGCCACGAGCACCACGGCGGCGGTCAGCGGTACGAGGACCGAGCGGCGGATTCGGAAGCGAAAGCGGGAGCGGACACGGACACGGAGACCACTCCCGGTGGCCGGCGCAGGGCCGGGGTCGGGAGTGAGGGCAGGAACGGCGGGAGTGTCGGGAACGATGCGGGTATCGGGCATGGGCTCCTCCAGGTGACGGGTGACCGGTGCGGTTTCCCGTACTTCCGTCACCTTCGAGGAGTCGTTCTTCCGCACCCGTACGGCGCCGTTTCCGCCCCCGCGAGAGTGCGTATCGGTTCCGTATCAGGCCGGACGCGGGGCCAGATCGAGGGTCGCTAGCGCTCCCCCGCCCGGGGCGGTCGCAAAGGTCAGCCGGGCTCCGAGCACCCCGGACTGGCCCTGGGCGACCGTCAGGCCGAGACCGTGCCCCCGGCCGCGTTCGCTCGCGCCGGTGCGGAAGCGCTGCGGGCCCCGCTCCAGCAGGTCGGGCGGGAACCCGGGCCCGTGGTCGCGTACGGCGATCCGCGCCCCGGTCACGGTCACCTCGACGGGGGCCGCACCGTGCCGGTGGGCGTTGATGACGAGGTTGACCACGATCCGCTCCACCCGGCGCGGGTCCGTCTCCACCACCTCGGCGGCCCCGACGTCGAGGTGGGTGTCCGTGCCCGTACGCCGCACCACGTCGGCGACCAGGTCGCCCAGCGGCACCGGGTCGAGGCGGGCCCGCTCGGCGCCCGCGTCGAGGCGGGAGATCTCCAAGAGGTCCTCGACCAGGGCGCTCAGGGCCCGCAGCCGGTCCCGTACGAGACCGGTCGCCTCGTCGTCGTCGGGCAGCAGACCGGCGGCGGTGACCAGGCCCATGAGCGGGGTGCGCAGTTCGTGCGCGACGTCGGCGGTGAAGCGGCGCTCGGTCTCCAGCTTGCGCTGGAGGGCGCCGGCCATGGCGTCGACGGCCGCCGACATCTCGGTGATCTCGTCGCGGGCCCGGCCGCCGGGGCCGATGCGGGCGTCCAGGTCGCCGTCGGCGATGCGGCGGGCGGTACGGGCTCCGCGGCGCAGCCGCCGGTTGATCGGTTCGGTGGCGAGGGCGGCGAGCGGAACGACGAAGACGAGGGCGGCGAGGACGGATTTCACGATGCTGCGGTCCAGGAGCTGGAGGCTGCGGACCTCGGCGCTCATGTCGTCCCGGACGACGAGGATCTGATCGTCGCCGACGTCCACGGCGCCCCACATCCAGTACCAGTTGGGCGGCTTGACGTCGTACCAGGTGGCGTAACCGCCGTCGGTGGCGGGACGGCGCCCGGCGAGGTCGCGCGCCAGCTGTCCGGGCAGCTCGGCCCTGGTCCGTACGTCGATGTCGGCCGGCGCCTTCCCCGTACGGTCGAACTCCCGCTCGGCCGCGATCAGCCGGGTGAGCGTCCGGTCGTGACCGACGCGCAGCCCGCGCTCCCGGGTCGCGTCGTGCACCAGGAACCCGACCACGGCCGCGACCGCGCAGCACGCGGCGGCGGCCAGGGCGGCGATCTTCCAGCGCAGGGCGCGGGGGTTGAGGAAGTCCACGGCGTCCGCCGGCCGCTCAGCCGCGGACGAGCTTGTAGCCGAAGCCGCGGACCGTCTCGATCCGGCCGCCGCCGATCTTCTTGCGCAGCCGGAGCACGCACAGGTCCACCACCCGGGTGTCGCCCTCCCAGCCGTAGTCCCACACATCGCGCAGTAGCCGGCGGCGGTCGAGCACCGAGCCGGGCGCGGCGGCGAACTCCAGCAGCAGCCGGAGCTCGGTCGGCGTCAGCGGCACGGTCTCGCCGGCCCGGCGCACCTCCATGCCGAGGGTGTCCACGCTGAGGTCCCCGAAGACCAGGATGTGGTCGGCCCGGCCGGACCTCCCGGCCGCGGGTCCTTCCGTGTCCGGGCGGAAGGTGGCGCGGCGCAGCAGGGCGCGGATCCGGGCGACCATGACGCCGGTGTCGACGGGCTTGATCACGTAGTCGTCGGCCCCCGCCTCCAGGCCCGCGACCACGTCGAGGGCGTCACCGCGCGCGGACATCATCAGGACCGGGACGGGGCTCTCCTCGCGGATCCGGTGGCAGAGGCCGATGCCGTCCAGCTCGGGCAGCATCACATCGAGGATCAGCAGGTCGTACGCGCCCGCCCGGAAGGCCTCCAGGCCGGTGAGCCCGTCGGCGGCCACGTCGACCCGGTAGCCGTAGCGTTCCAGGGCCAGCTGGACGGCGCGGCGGATGGTGGCGTCGTCCTCGACCACGAGCACGCTGACGGGGGCCGGGCCCCGGGCTTCGGACACGCTGCCTACCTGGGCGTTCGAGGTCATCGGTCGCTCGCATCGTAGTCGGGGGAGGGCGGCGGACCGGGTCACCGGCCCAGGGTGGCCGCCACCGGGAGGTGGTCGCTGCCGGTGGCGGGCAGGGTCCAGGCGGCGCGCGGGGTCATCCCCCGCACCAGCACGTCGTCGATGCGGACCACCGGGAACGCGGCGGGCCAGGTGAACCCGAGGCCGTCGCCCGCCTCCCGTTGCGCGGAGCGCAGCTGCGAGGTCACGGGGGCCAGCGCACCGTCCAGGTACGTCCCGTTGAAGTCGCCCAGCACCACGACCCGGGGTGCGGGCTCCGCCCGGAGCGCGGCGGCCAGCTCGCGGGCCGCCGCGTTGCGCCGGCCCGTCGTGAAACCGGCCGCCGAGACCCGTACCGACGCCAGGTGGACCGCGTACACGGCGACGGGCCCGTCCGGGGTCCGGGCCGTGGCGCGCAGCGCGCGGGTCCACGGCATGATCGGCACCGCCTTCACGTCCGCCAGCGGGTACCTGCTCCAGATGCCGACCCCGCCGATCAACGCGTGGTGCGGATAGGCGGCGGCCAGTTCGCGGGAGTAGACGCTCGCCGACGCGTCGGAGAGCTCTTCGAGCGCCAGGACGTCCGCGCCCGCCCCGACCAGGGCGCGCGCGGTGCCGGCCGGGTCGGTGTTCCCCTCGTTCACGTTGTGGCCGACCACCGTCAGACCGCCGCCGCCCGAGCGCTTGTCGGTGAGCGCGCCGCCGAAGAGCGTGCTCCAGACGACGGCGGGCGCGAGCACCGCCACGGCGGCGGTCCGGGACCGGCGTACGGCGGCGAGGCCGAGGAGGAGTGGCACGCCGAGGCCGGTCCAGGGCAGCAGCGTCTGGAAGAGACTGCCCGCGTTGACCCCCGCGTTCGGGACCCACGCGTGCAGCGCCGTCGCCACGGCGCACAGCACGGCGACGGCGGCGAGCAGCCGGCCCGGTCGGCGGGAGCGACGGGGACCGGCCGTCCGGGCGCCCGGGGGCGTCTGAGTGCCCGGGGGTACGTGGGTGCCCGGGGGCGTCCCGGGGCCCGGGGGCATCGAGGTGTCCGGGGGTACGTGGGTGCCCGGAGCCGTCCGGATGCCCGGGGGCTCGTGGGTGCCCGGAGCCGGGGCGGGTGCGGAGCCCTCATGGGTGCCGTTGCCCCCGTCGGTGCCGACGGGCCCGTCCCTGCCCACGGCCTCGTCGAAGCCGGTGCCCCCGTCGCTGCCGACGGCCTCGTGGGAGCCCATCGGCCCGCCGACGCCCATCGCCTCGTGGGGGTCCAGGCCGCCCTTCCGGATGCTCAGCACGGCACGGGTCTCCCAACGTCACGTACACCGGGGGTCGGGTACGCCCCCAGCGTCCGCGAGCCGTACTTCCGGCCGGTCAGAGCGCTGCTTCGGGGACCGCGCGGGTCTGTTGCGGTTACGTATCGGTCAGCGCCCCGGGAAGACGTCGCCGGCCTGGTGGACCGCCCCCTCCGGGTCCAGCCGGACCCCCCTCCCGTACGCCTCCGTGAACGCGTCCGCTCCCAGCGTGGCCCGGGCCCCGGCGGTGACGCGGTCGACGTCGGCGCGCTCGGCGGGTGGCAACGGTGCCCCGGCCCGCCGCCGGGCGGCCGCCGCCGCGCCCAGGAGGACGGCCGCCCGGGTGGCGGCGGGGCCGTCGCCGAGCAGCACGGCCGCGCCGGCGAGGCCCTCCAGGGAGAGGGCCAGGGCGCGGGGCTCCGCGAGGGCGCGGGCGATCTCCAGGCCCGCCCGATGGTGGGCGGCCGCCCCGGGCGCGTCGCCGCGCAGCTCGGCGACGAAGCCGAGCTCGGCCAGGAGCAGATGGTCGCCCGCCCGGGAGGAGACGTCGGCGTGGCCGTCGCGGATGTGCAGCAGATGCCGCTCGGCCCCGTCGAGGTCGCCCGAGCGGCGGGCCCCGAGGGCGAGACCCATCTCGGAGTGGATCTCGCCGTACTTGTACCCCTGTTCGGCGGCGATCCGGCGCGCCTGTTCGTGCAGCTCACGGGCGCGGTCCCAGTCACGGGCCAGCAGCGCGAGCCGGCCGAGCCCGGAGAGCCGCGCCGACACCTCCGCCGCCAGCCCCCACTCCCGGGCCAGGCGCAGCCCTTCGTGCTGGCGGCGCTCGGCGTCCTCGTACGCGCCCTTGATCTCGGCCAGCGCGGCGAGCGGGGACACGGTCTGCAACTCGCCCCAGCGATCGCCCAGTTCACGGAAGATCAGGGCGCTGCGCGTGCCGTCGCGGCCAAGACCGGCGAGGTCGCCGGAGCTCAGCGCGAGCATCGCGCGCAGGCCGAGGGCGGCAGCGATGCCCCACCGGTCCTCCGCCGTGGTGAACAGGGCGAGGGCCCGGGTGTTCAGCTCACCGCTCCCGGCCGCGTCACCCGCGCTGAACAGGCCGTACGCGCACAGCCAGAGCGCCCTGGCCCGGCGCACGGGGTCGGGGATCGCGGCGGCGGCGGTCAGAGTCGCATCCGTGCCGGGACCGGGGCCGTGCGCCGTGGTCGCCGCCGCGGGGTCACCAGCGTCCGTGCCGGGACCGGGGCCGTTGCCGTGCGCCGTGGTCGCCGCTGCCGCCGGGTCACCGGTGAGCAGGGCGAACGCGGCGTGCAGGAGGGCGAGTTCGGGTGGGCCGTCCGTCACGGCCAGCACGGCGCCCAGGCTCCGGCGCGCCTCGGTCAGCCGGCCCCGCAGCAGCCACCACCGGGCGAGGGCCGTGGCCAGCCGGACCGCCTCCGCCGGCTCCCCGGCAGCCGCCCGGCGCACCCCTTCGTCGAGCGCCGTCCGCAGGTTGCCGGCCTCGGCGTCCAGCCGGGCCAGCCAGGGCCGCTGCCCGGCACCCCGCAACCGCGGCTCGGCGTCCTCGGCCAGCGCCCGGTAGTGGCGCAGATGGCGGTCCCGTACGGCGGTGAGGTCCTCCATCTCGTGGAGCCGCTCGGTCGCGTACGCGGCGACGGACTCCAGGAGCCGGTAGCGGGGGCCGGTGGGCCCGTCCACCACGACCACCAGGGACCGGTCGACCAGCCGGGTGACGAGGTCGAGCACCTCGTCCCGGGCGACGCCGTCCCCCGCGCAGACCGCCTCGGCGGCGGCCAGGTCGCAGCCGTCGCTGTGGGCGGCCAGGCGGCGCAGCACGATGCGTTCGGGCGCGCTGAGCAGTTCCCAGCTCCAGTCGATCACCGCCCGCAGCGTCTGCTGGCGGGCCGGAGCGCCGCGCTGCCCGAAGGTGAGCACCCGGAAGCGGTCGTTGAGCCGCCCCGCCAACTCCCGCACGCCCAGAGCCCTTACGCGGGTGGCGGCGAGCTCCAGCGCCAGCGGGATGCCGTCGAGGCGGCGGCAGATCTCGGCGACGGCCCGGCGTTCGGGCTCGTCCGGTGCGTCCGGGTCGCGCGGGAAGCCCGGGGTGGCGGCGGCGGCGCGCTCCATGAACATCCGGACGGCGTCGGCGGGCGGCAGGGGCTCGACCAGGAACATCGCCTCGCCCGCCAGGCCGAGCGTCTCCTGGCCGGTGGCGAGGACCCGCAGGCCGGGGGCGGTGCGCAGGAGCAGTTCGGCGAGTTCGGCTGCGGCGTCGACGACATGCTCGCAGTTGTCCAGGACGAGCAGGGTGCGCCGGTCGCGCAGGGCGGCGGCGAGGCGGTGCGGGACGGAGTGCGTGGCGGCCCCGGTCCCGGTGCCGGGCAAGGAGCTCGGGGCGTCGTCGCGGATGCCGAGGGTGGCGGCGACCACCTGGGCCAGGTCGGCCGGGGTCCCGGCGCGGATGCCGGAGAACTCCACGAGCCAGGTTCCGTCGGCCAGTTCACCGGGCCGGGCCGCGTCCCGCTCGGCGGCGGCCGCCGCCACGGCCAGCCGGGTCTTGCCGACGCCACCGGGCCCGGTGAGGGTCACCAGCCGTGCGTCGGCGAGGAGCCGGGAAAGGTCGGCGAGCGCCTGCCGGCGGCCGACGAGGGGGGTGAGGGGGACGG
>NZ_JAAXYC010000417.1 GCF_018619185.1 Streptomyces sp. McG3
AGATGTGTATAAGAGTCAGGCGCTGTACGGAGGGAAGTCCACCCGCCGCATCACCGTCCACGACATCACCGCCGCCACGGAGCGCGGCGAGAAGTGGCCGATGCTCACCGCCTACGACGCGATGACCGCGTCCGTCTTCGACGAGGCCGGCATCCCGGTCATGCTCGTCGGGGACTCCATGGGCAACTGCCACCTCGGCTACGAGACCACCGTTCCCGTCACGATGGACGAGATCGCCATGCTGTCCGCCGCCGTCGTACGGGGCACCAAGCGCGCCCTCGTCGTCGGCGACCTGCCCTTCGGCTCGTACCAGGAAGGTCCCGTCCAGGCGCTGCGCAACGCCACCCGGCTGGTCAAGGAGTCGGGCGTCGGCGCGGTCAAGCTGGAGGGCGGCGAGCGGTCCCACGAGCAGATCCGGCTGCTGGTCGAGGCCGGCATCCCGGTCATGGCCCACATCGGTCTGACCCCGCAGTCCGTCAACGCCATGGGCTACCGGGTCCAGGGGCGCGGCGAGGAGGCCGCCCAGCAGTTGCTGCGCGACGCCAAGGCCGTGCAGGACGCGGGCGCGTTCGCCGTCGTGCTGGAGCTGGTGCCCGCCGAGCTGGCCGCCGAGGTCACCCGTACGCTGCACATCCCGACCGTCGGCATCGGCGCAGGTTCCGCGACCGACGCCCAGGTCCTCGTCTACACGGACATGGTCGGGCTGACCGGCGGCAAGGTGCCGCGCTTCACCAAGCAGTACGCGAACCTGCGCCAGGTACTCGGCGACGCCGCGAAGGAGTTCGCGGACGAGGTCGTGGGCGGCACGTTCCCGGCGCCGGAGCACACCTTCCACTGATGCCCGCGCACTGACGCACGGGCCTTCCGTCGCGTTGTCGTCCCGCGCCCACCAGCCATTTCCCGCACCACCGACAGCCCGCCGACATCCCCCATCGGCGGGCTGTCGCCCGTCCGGCGCCCGGTTCCGGGCCGTGTCGGCGGCCTGTCGGCGAGCTGTCGGTGGGCGCTGGTCTGCTGGTGGACATGGAACGAATCGACAAGAACCCCAGCAGCGGCCGGAACGCCGTCGAGGTGCGGGGGCTGGTCAAGCACTACGGCGAGACCAAAGCACTGGACGGCGTGGACCTCGACGTCCGCGAAGGCACCGTCCTCGGTGTGCTCGGCCCCAACGGCGCCGGCAAGACCACCCTCGTACGCTGTCTGTCCACCCTGATCACCCCCGACTCCGGCCACGCGGTCGTCGCCGGCTTCGACGTGGTGAGGCAGCCCCGGCAGCTCCGCCGCACCATCGGCCTCACCGGACAGTACGCCTCGGTCGACGAGAAGCTCTCCGGCTGGGAGAACCTCTACATGATCGGGCGGCTGCTCGATCTGCCCCGTAAGAAGGCGCGGGCCCGCGCCGACGAGCTGCTGGAGCGGTTCTCGCTCACCGAGGCCGCCAAACGGGCCTGCATGGAGTACTCCGGCGGGATGCGCCGCCGGCTCGACCTGGCCGCCTCCATGATCGGCAGCCCCTCCGTGCTCTACCTGGACGAGCCGACGACGGGGCTCGACCCCCGGACCCGCAACGAGGTCTGGGACGAGGTGCAGCGGATGGTCGCCGAGGGCGCGACCGTACTGCTGACCACCCAGTACATGGAGGAGGCGGAGCAGCTCGCCAAGGAGCTGACCGTGATCGACCGGGGGAAGATCATCGCCCGGGGCGGGGTCGACGAGCTGAAGGCGAAGGTCGGCGGACGCACCCTCCAGATCCGGCCCTCGGACCCGGCGGAGCTGGCCGCGATGGCGCAGGCGATCCGGGAGGCGGGCCTCGACGGCGTCGCCGGCGCGCAGGCGGTTCCGGACGAGGGCCTGCTGTACGTGCCGATCCTCAGCGACGAGCAGCTGACCGCCGTCATCGGGCTGCTGGGCGTGCGGGGCTTCTCCCTCGCCCATGTCGCGACCGCTCTGCCCAGCCTCGACGAGGTGTTCCTCGCGATCACCGGCGACAAGGCCACGCCCCTCTCCGACCAGGCTCCCCAGGAGGTCGCCGCATGAGCACCACGACACTGACCCCCGCCCCCGCCGGGACCGCGGGCGCCGCGCCGTCGAAACCGGCGGCGGCCGACGAGGGCCGGATCGGTCTGCGGGCCAATCTGCGGCACATCGGGGCTCTGGCGCGGCGCAATCTGCTCCAGATCAAGAAGGACCCCGAGTCGATGTTCGACGTCCTTCTGATGCCGATCATCTTCACGCTGCTGTTCGTGTACGTCTTCGGCGGCTCGGTCGGCGGCAGCCTCGGCGGGAACCGGCAGGACTATCTGAACTATCTGGTTCCCGGACTGATGGCGATGATGGGCATGAACATCGCCATGGCCGTCGGCACCGGGGTCAACGACGACTTCCGCAAGGGCGTCATGGACCGGTTCCGGACGATGCCGATCGCCCGCTCCTCGGTGCTGATCGCCAAGATCGTGGTCGAGCTGGGACGGATGATGGTCGCCATCACCATCCTGCTCGCGATGGGCTTCGCCCTCGGCATGAGCCTCGGCACCTCCGTCCTCGGACTCCTGGCGGCCGTCGCGCTGTCGGCGGTGTTCGGCGCCGCCATCATGTGGATCTTCATCGTGCTCGGGCTGGCCATGAAGACGGCCCAGGCGGTCCAGGGGATGGGAATGCTGGTGCTGATGCCCCTGCAGTTCGGATCCTCCATCTTCGCGCCGCCCACGACCATGCCGGGCTGGCTCCAGACGTTCACCGACTACAACCCGCTGTCCAATCTGGCCGACGCGGTGCGGGGCCTGATGATGGGCGGCCCGGTCGCGAACTCCGTCTGGGTGACGCTCGCCTGGGCGGCGGGCATCACGCTGGTGATGGCTCCGCTGGCCGTCGCCAAGTTCCGCAAGAAGGCCTGAAGAAGGCGGGCCCGAGCCCGTGGCCCCGAGCAAGCGGGCCCGAGCAAGCGGACCCGATCGCAGAGGCGTTACGCCGGAGGGCTGCGCCGGTACGTCTCCGCCAGGGCGGTGGCCTCGTCGAGAGTGAGGCCACCGCCCTCCGCGTACGCCGCCGTGTACGCGGCGTCGTCGAGCCGGGCTCGGACGGCCTTCTCGGCGAGCACCAGATTGCGGACCTCCATCACGCTCGGCACGTGCCCCTTCGGCAGGAGCGCCGCCTGGAGCGCCAGCAGCCGGGCGGCGTCCTTCGCCGCTTCGGCACCGCCGAACCCGGCGAGCGCCTGGGCGATGGCAGTCAGGTGGGCCGAAGGCATCTGCGGGGCAACCATCATCGACAGCCGCTCCCGCGCACTCCTCAGAGCGGTCAGCGCGTTGTCGAGGGCGGCGACGGGATCGCCGTCGAGGTTGTCCAGCCAGGCCAGCACGCCGTGGACGAAGCCGCCGAAGATGGCGACATCCCGCGACCTGAAGTCCGCGCGGACCAGCTCCGCCTGCTGACGGGCCTCGTCCACGCGCCCCTGGAGGCCGAGGACGAAGACCAGGTGCATACGGGCCATCGGCGTCGCCTCATGACCGGACTGCCGGCCGTTCTCGGTGACGTCACGCAGAATGGCCTCGGCCTCCGGGAAGCGGTCGAGCTCGATGAGGGCTCCGGCGTACCGGGCCCGCAGCAGTGCCGCCTGGCTCTGGGCGCCGATCTTCCGCGCGTACTCCACGGCGGCCCGGTAGTCGTCCAGGGCCGCCAAGAAGTCCCCGGCGCGCTCGTTGGCCTCACCCCGCGCGGAAAGAGCCTCGGCAGCGCCCCATTCGTCGCCCAGCCGGGTGTAGATCTCCAGGCTCTCGTCGGCGTCGGCACGCGCGTCCGCGACCCGCTCGGGGCTGTTGGACAGGAGGTTGGCGCGGGTGTGGAGCGCGGAGCCCAGCTCCCACTCGCCGCCATGGACCCGGGAGGCCCGGACCGTCTCGTCGAGCACCGCGAACAGCCGGTCCATGTCGCCGGTGAGCATGACCGCGAACAGCCAGAACGATCCGGGCATGCGACAGGTCTGCGGCATGCCCGGCCGGTAGGTGTCCGTGATGATCCGCAGGCGCGCCTTGCCCTCGGGGGTCGACCATTCGCTGATCGCGTTGTCCGCACCGGCCAGTTGGAGCAGGGCCACTCCGCGACGCGCCTCCGCGAGCTGTTCGTCGTCCATCGGCGGCGGCCGGTCGGTGGGCCCTTCCAGGAGCGCCGGGGCCCGGACACCGGGCGGGGCGAAGGGGTCGGGGCCGAGCGAGGCGGCGAGCTCGCTCCACTGGCGGGCGTCCGGGCGCAGGTCCCGCAGCATCCAGTACCAGGCCAGCGACAGCACGATGCACAGCGCCTCGTGCTCGTCCCGGACGGCGACGGCGTGGCGGAGCGCGGAGCGCAGGTTCTCGTACTCGCGCTGGAACACCGCGATGGCGTCGCGCTGCCCGCCGCCGCGCATCCTGGGGCCGGTGATCCGGGCCAGCTCCCGGTAGTGGACCAGGTGGCGCCGCTCCACGGCGTCCCGTTCGGCGGCCTCCGCCAGGCGCTCCGCGGCGTATTCGCCGACGGTCTCCAGCAGCCGGTAGCGCATCTCCTCGTCGTCGCCGGGCGCGGCGACGACGAGGGACTTGTCGACCAGGGACCCGAGCAGGGCGGCGACGTCCAGGGAGTCGACGGCGACACCGTCGGCCGGTGCGGGCAGGGCGCAGACCTCCTCGGCGGCGGCGAGGCAGCAGCCTCCGGCGAAGACGGAGAGCCGGCGCAGCACGGCGCGTTCGGCGGCGTCCAGCAGGTCCCAGGACCAGTCGACGACGGCGCGCAGGGTCTGCTGGCGGGGCAGCACGGTCCGGCTGCCGTTGGTGAGGAGGCGGAAGCGGTCGTCGAGCCGGTCGGCGATCTGGCGCGGGGTGAGCATCCGCAGCCGGGCGGCGGCCAGCTCGATGGCGAGCGGCAGCCCGTCCAGGCGGCGGCAGATCTCGGCGCAGGCCGCCGCGGTCGCGTCGTCCGCGTCGGTGCGGAAACCGGGGCGGGCCGCCGCCCCGCGCTCGGCGAGCAGGCGCAGCGCCATCGGGTCCGGCAACGGGTCGACGGGGCGGACGAACTCGCCCGGCACGCCGAGGGGCTCGCGGCTGGTGGCCAGGACGGTGAGCTGCGGGCAGTGGGTCAGCAGCCGCTCGGTGAGGGCGGCGGCCGCTCCGATGACGTGCTCGCAGTTGTCCAGGAGGAGGAGCATCCGGCGCGGGGCGCAGTGTTCGGTGAGGCGTACGAGGGGGTCGGCGGCGGTGCGGTCGGTGGCCCGCAGCTCCTCGGCGCCGGCCCCGCGCAGCACGGTCTCGCGGGCACCGAGCGCGGTCAGGACGGCTTCGGGCACGCTGTCCGGGTCGTCGACCGGCGCCAGTTCGGCGAGCCAGACGCCGTCGGGCCAGCTCGCGGCGGCGGCCTCCGCGGTCTCCTGGGACAGCCGCGTCTTGCCCGCGCCGCCGGGTCCGAGCAGAGTGACGAGCCGGCTCCGGGCGAGGTCGTCGCGGAGCGCGGCGATGTCGCTGTCGCGGCCGACGAAGCTGGTGAGCCGGGCCCGGAGGTTCCCGGGCGGTATCGGGGCCGGGGCCGCCGGGGAGAGGCCCGCGCCCGCGGTG
>NZ_JAAXYC010000418.1 GCF_018619185.1 Streptomyces sp. McG3
GGGCGGTGGGCCCGAGTTCGCTAGGGTCCTGCCCCATGGCACACAACCCCCACGCCCCTCAGCCGGGCCCCGAGGGCACCCCTGACCCGGCGGGCAGCACGCAGATGTTCCGCGCCTTCGTCGACGAGGGCGAGCCGCAGCGCCGGCAGCAGCCCGCGGCGACCTCTTCCGGGCCGAAGGCCGGGGTGATCGCGGCGGTGATCGCGGTCGTCGTGGTCCTCGGCGCGGTGGCCTGGCTCGCCCTGGGCTGACCCGCGCCCGGACGCCCGCGCCCCAGGACGGTGCGCGCGCGCCCGCGACGGGACGGCACGTACAAGGTGCGTGCCGCCCACGACACGTAGACAAGCAGATGCGGCCGTACGAAACAGGTACGGCCGTGCGAACGCGTACGACCGTACGATCCGGCCGCACGGGGGACGGGAAGCGGGGCCGCGCAGCCGGCCGCCGCTCCACCCCCGGGCGGCCTTCGTGCGTGACGGGCGTCCCGCCGTCCGGTCAGCCGGTCAGGTCACTTCCACACGGCGGACACGTCCTGTGTCTCGACGCGCATACCCAGCGGGACCCGCCAGGACTCCACGCAGACGGTGTACGTCTCCGAGCGCGCCGAGCCCGCGCCGATCGGGGCGGGCAGGGGCTGGGACGAGGTGATGGTCGCCCAGTCGACGCCGAGGGCGCCGATGATGTGCGTGGCGAAGGTGACGGTCCCCGAGCGGGCCGGGGAGCCGCCGGTGTTGCGGAACTCCACGGTCACCTTCTCGCACCACCGTTTGTCCGCCGCCGCGCGCTGCGGTGCGCTCAACGTCAGCGCGGCCGGGGTCGCGGGCGGAGCGGGAGGTTCCGGGGTGCCGGGGGTGCCGGTGCCGGGTTCGCCGTCGCCCGGAGACGAAGGGGTGCCGGGCCGGCTGCCCCCCGGCTTCGAGGGCTCAGCGGGCTCAGCAGGCTTCGGGGGCTTCGCGCCCGGCCCGCCGGGTGAGCCGCCCCCCTGATCGCCCGGCGTCTCCGTACGCGCCCCGCCGGGACCGTCCTGGGCGCGCCCAGGCTCGCTCGCACCCGGGGAGGAGGGCGCGGACGAGGGGCTGCCGGACCCGCGACCGCCGGGGCCGCGCTCACCGCTGCCGCCGTTCCCGTCCAGCGGGACCAGCGTCACCTCGCCCGAGGGCTTCCCGTCGCCGCCCGCCGGCCGGTCCCCGCCATCGGCGGCGGCGCCCACGGCCACGTATCCCTCGTCGCCCGGTCCGCTCCCGCAGGCGGCCAGGAGGCCGCCGCCCAGACACAGAGCGGCCGCCGAGGCGACGATGACGGTGCCTCGGCGGCGGGTGGAGCCGAATGTCTGACGTCGCATCGCGCCAGTGTGGCTGACGGTCCGTCAAATCTGAACCCCGGTGCGGGGACCGGCGGAGTCCGGCCGAACTCCGCCGGCCGGTCTCAGTCCGCGATGAGCCCTTCCCTGAGCTGCGCGAGTGTGCGGGTCAGCAGCCGGGAGACGTGCATCTGGGAGATGCCGACCTCCTCGCCGATCTGCGACTGCGTCATGTTCGCGAAGAACCGCAGCATGATGATCTGGCGCTCGCGCGGGGCGAGCTTGGCCAGCAGCGGCTTGAGCGACTCGCGGTACTCGACGCCCTCCAGCGCCGAGTCCTCGTACCCGAGGCGGTCGGCGAGGGAGCCCTCGCCGCCGTCGTCCTCGGGGGAGGGGGAGTCCAGGGAGGAGGCGGTGTAGGCGTTGCCGACGGCGAGACCGTCGACCACGTCCTCCTCGGAGACCCCGAGCGCGCGGGCCAGCTCCGGCACGGTCGGCGAGCGGTCGAGCTTCTGCGCGAGCTCGTCGCTGGTCTTGGTCAGGGCGAGCCGCAGCTCCTGGAGGCGACGGGGGACCCGCACGGACCAGGAGGTGTCGCGGAAGAAGCGTTTGATCTCGCCGACGACGGTGGGCATCGCGAACGTGGGGAACTCGACGCCCCGTTCGCAGTCGAACCGGTCGATCGCCTTGATCAGGCCGATCGTGCCGACCTGGACGATGTCCTCCATCGGTTCGTTGCGGCTGCGGAACCGCGCCGCGGCATACCGCACCAGCGGGAGGTTCAGCTCGATCAGTGTGTCCCGCACGTAGGTCCGCTCCGGACTGTCCGTTCCCTCGGGGCCCGAGGCGGGGCCGAGCGCGGCGAGCCGCAGGAACAGGGAGCGGGACAGCGTACGGGTGTCGATGGCTTCCGGCGAGCTGGTGAGCACGGCGGGTGCCGGCACGCTCTTCGTGAGCGTGAGCACCTTCGAGCTGCCCTGTTCTTCGGACATGCCACCCCCTTGAGGTCGCGGACGGTCGCGGTGGCCGCGACCATCGGAGGAACGCAGCCTCCACCTGAATACCGGAGGCGGGGCTGCGGCAAACGCGCTTCGAGCAGAATGTCACATGTCGGCAACACGCTGTAGTGACATGTCGACAAGTCAGCGCCGAATCCGCCCTGGAAAGAGGGGGTGTAGGCCTTTTATGCCGTCAGAACTGCTCTGTGCACGGTCTACCCGTTCCGGCTACGCCTCGATCCTGTTTGCGGATCTCAGTCGGGCGAAACTTCTGGCGAGAAGCCTTGACACATGCATCTGGGAAACGCCCAGTTCCGCGCTGATCTGAGACTGGGTCAAGTTGCTGTAGTAGCGCAGGAGGAGGATGCGCTGCTCGCGCTCGGGGAGCTGGACCAGGAGGTGCCGGACGAGATCGCGGTGTTCGACGCCCGCGAGCGCGGGGTCCTCGTAACCGAGGCGGTCGAGGAGCCCGGGCAGCCCGTCACCCTCCTGGGCTGCCTCCAGTGAGGTCGCGTGGTACGAGCGGCCGGCCTCGATGCAGGCCAGCACCTCGTCCTCGGAGATCTTCAGCCGCTCGGCGATCTCGGCGGTGGTCGGGGACCGGCCGTGGGCGGTCGTCAGGTCCTCGGTGGCGCCGGTGACCTGGACCCACAGCTCGTGCAGCCGGCGGGGGACGTGGACGGTGCGCACGTTGTCGCGGAAGTACCGCTTGATCTCGCCGACGACGGTGGGCATCGCGAACGTGGGGAACTGGACCCCGCGGTCCGGGTCGAACCGGTCGATGGCGTTGATCAGGCCGATGGTGCCGACCTGGACGACGTCCTCCATCGGTTCGTTGCGGCTGCGGAACCGCGCCGCGGCGTACCGGACGAGGGGGAGGTTCGCCTCGATGAGGGCGGCCCGGACCCGGCGGTGCTCCGGAGTGCCCGGCTCCAGGTTCTTGAGCTGGCCGAAGAGGACCTGGGTGAGTGCCCTGGTGTCGGCGCCGCGGGTCCTGGCGGGCCTGGCGGAGGGGTCCGGGGTCTCGGTCTGGATGTCCTCGGCCCGGACGGTGAGAACGGTCTGGGGAGGCACTTGAGGCGCTGTACTGGCCGGCACGGTGACGCCACCCCTTTGCGGTCAACTACGATCAACTCATCCGTCAAAAGCGGTCATAGCATCACAAGACATGTCCACTGTGTGCAAGCACCTCATAGTGCCGTGTTGAGGTCATAAGGGTTTAAACAGAACAAAGAAACCCCCCGCCCGACGGGCGAGGGGTTGCTGGAACCGGACAGAACCGGCGCCGGGGAAGCGTCAGAAGGGGTAGTCGGCGATCACCCAAGTGGCGAATTCCCGCCACTGTCCGGCGGCGGCCTGGTGGGCCGGGTGCTCGATGTACCGCTTGAGCGCGTCCTCGTCGGCGACGGCGGAGTTGATGGCGTAGTCGTACGCGATCGGCCGGTCGGTGATGTTCCAGGCGCACTCCCAGAACTCCAGCTCCGGAACCTGCCCCTCCAGCTCCCGGAAGGCCCGGTCCCCGGCGACGACCCGCGGGTCGTCCCGCTCGACGCCCTCGTTCAGCTTGAAAAGGACCAGGTGGCGGATCATCGCACTACTCCTACTTCACCAGCTCTGACATGAAGTCACCGACGCTCTGCGCGGCGGTGGAAATGCCCTCGAACCCTACCTGGACCAGCTCGGCGGCCCGCTGCGGAGACATGATGATCGTGTACAGCACGAAGACCACCACTATGTAGATGATGATCGTCTTTGCCTTGGCCACAATCCTGCCTCCCCATCGACCCCATGTGCGATCGGGCGATTGTATCCGCACGGATGGCCGTATCCGGTGGCCGTTTTCGATCACTGATGCGTCTTTTAAGGACCTACGTCCCCACCATCGAGGCCTTTCGCCCGACCACACGGCTCCCGCCGCCCGGCAGGATGGATACCGAGCCCAACGGGACCAGGCAGGACCCGGCGGGCCGGAACAGGGCCTCTCTGTGGGGTCACCGCCGCGCGATTCCCCCTGACCGCGGCGGATGACCAGCAGGCCCTGTTCTCACCGGGGGAAGCGGCTTGTCCCCCCGATGCCGCTTCCCCCGACCTGAACCATGAACCGGAGCGCCCGGCTTGCCGTACATCCCCTGTACGGCGACCGGGCGCTTTGCTGTTCCCGGGTGCCCGCCGCAACGCCATGGGCGTCGACCGGACCTGGCCGGGGGCGACGGTGAACGGTCGACGCGAGGTCTCCGTCGCGCTGCGATGCGCTAGGTGCCCAGCAGGAGCGGTCGGGCCCAGGAAGCGGCCCCGCACGCGCGGGGACGACACCCGAGCCGAGTCCCGCGAATGCGGCAAGCTGGGAACAACCCCGCACGAGCGGGGACGGCAATCAGCTCGCACGGATCTCCGTCGGCCGGCAGGGAACAACCCCGCACGCGCGGGGACGACCTGTGCCCGCCGTTGAGCGGCTGCCACCGGTTGGGAACAACCCCGCACGCGCAGGGACGACACGTCGCCGCTCGACGTGAGGATGCCGCAGACGGGAACAACCCCGCACGCGCGGGGACGACTCACGCGGGTCCGGGACCTTGACCTCCCAGCCGGGAACAACCCCGCACGCGCGGGGACGACCAGAGCAGCGTCTCGATCAGCGCGACAGACCTGGGAACAACCCCGCACGCGCGGGGACCACTCACCCCCCAGTCCGTGTCACGGTTTGCACCGGGGACCACCCCCGCACGCGCGGGGACCACGGGTACTCCGCAGCTGGGGGTACAGCGTGTGGGGGACCACCCCCGCACGCGCGGGGACCACCGCGTCCTTCAGGAGGTGGGCGAGCTGGCCGCGGGACCACCCCCGCACGCGCGGGGACCACCTCCTGCGACGCAGTTGCTCAATCCGCGGGGAGGGACCACCCCCGCACGCGCGGGGACCACAGTTCGTGTCCTGCGGGTCTATGTAGCCGGGGGGTAGTTTTTGGCTACTTCTCGAGAAGAGGACATATCGCCCCTTGTTCTGTAAATGGCTCTGCTCGAAGCACTGACTGCGTCGGGAGTGATTCTGCCCTTTCTGGGCCGCAAGGGGCGGTGTCTTGGAGGGGAAGGTGGACATCGTTCCGTAGCGGCGGGCTTCGGTTTAACTGAGTAGATCTTGCTGAGGGCTTGGGCATGCCGAGGCTGCGAGGCAAGCCGGATTGTTGAGGTCAGACTGATCTGAGCAGGTCTCGGAGGTTGCTCATGTGTGCCTTGACGTCGGCGATCTCGGAGGGGCGGGGCGAGTCCTCGGCGGCTCCGGAGTGAGCCGTACGGCAGGGGCGGCAGAGGCCGTCGGGGAGGGCTTGTGGGGGTCCGG
>NZ_JAAXYC010000419.1 GCF_018619185.1 Streptomyces sp. McG3
CAGGTGTGTATAAGAGACAGCCCGTACACTGACCGCGGGGATTGCTGGCACTCGAACGCACCGAGTGCCAGACAGACACCGAGAGACACAGCTGGAGGTGTGCGCGATGCTCAGCGAACGCAGACTCGAAGTGCTGCGCGCCATCGTCCAGGACTATGTCGGCACCGAGGAGCCCGTCGGCTCCAAGGCGCTGACCGAGCGGCACCGGCTGGGGGTCTCCCCGGCCACGGTCCGCAACGACATGGCGGTGCTGGAGGACGAGGGCTTCATCGCCCAGCCGCACACGAGCGCGGGACGCATCCCGACCGACAAGGGGTACCGCCTCTTCGTCGACAAGCTCGCGGGCGTCAAGCCGCTGTCGTCGCCCGAGCGCCGGGCCATCCAGAACTTCCTCGACGGCGCGGTCGACCTCGACGACGTGGTCGGCCGGACGGTGCGGCTGCTCGCGCAGCTGACCCGGCAGGTCGCCGTCGTGCAGTACCCCTCGCTGACCCGCTCGACGGTGCGGCACGTGGAACTGCTGGCGCTCGCCCCCGCCCGGCTGATGCTCGTCCTGATCACGGACACCGGCCGGGTCGAACAGCGTATGATCGACTGCCCTGCGCCGTTCGGCGAGGCATCGCTCGCGGATCTGCGGGCCCGGCTCAACAGCCGGGTCGTCGGACGCCGCTTCGCGGATGTCCCGCAGCTGGTGCAGGAGCTGCCGGAATCCTTCGACAGCGAGGACCGCGGGACGGTTTCCACGGTCCTTTCCACCCTCCTCGAAACACTGGTCGAGGAGACGGAGGAGCGGCTGATGATCGGCGGCACCTCCAACCTCACCCGCTTCGGACACGACTTCCCGGTGATGATCCGGCCGGTGCTGGAAGCACTGGAGGAACAGGTCGTCCTGCTGAAGCTGCTCGGTGAGGCAACGGACTCCGGCATGACCGTACGGATCGGGCACGAGAACGCCCACGAGGGGCTCAACTCCACGTCCGTCGTCGCGGTCGGCTACGGTTCGGGCGACGAGGCAGTCGCCAAACTCGGCGTGGTCGGACCGACCCGCATGGACTACCCCGGAACGATGGGAGCGGTACGCGCAGTGGCACGTTACGTCGGACAGATCCTGGCGGAGTCGTAAGTGGCCACGGACTACTACGCCGTACTCGGCGTGCGCCGCGACGCATCTCAGGACGAGATCAAGAAGGCATTCCGTCGGCTCGCACGCGAGCTGCACCCGGATGTCAACCCGGACCCGAAGACCCAGGAGCGGTTCAAGGAGATCAACGCCGCTTACGAGGTGCTCTCGGACCCGCAGAAGAAGCAGGTCTACGACCTCGGAGGCGACCCCCTCTCCGCCAGTGGCGGGGGCGGTGGCGCGGGCGGTTTCGGAGCCGGCGGCTTCGGCAACTTCTCCGACATCATGGACGCGTTCTTCGGCAACGCCGCGCAGCGCGGGCCCCGTTCGCGGACCCGGCGGGGCCAGGACGCCATGATCCGGCTGGAGATCGACCTCAACGAGGCGGCCTTCGGCACCACCAAGGACATCCAGGTCGACACGGCCGTCGTCTGCAACACCTGCAGCGGCGAGGGCGCGGCCCCCGGCACGTCCGCCCAGACCTGTGACATGTGTCGCGGTCGCGGCGAGGTCTCGCAGGTCACCCGGTCCTTCCTGGGCCAGGTCATGACCTCGCGGCCCTGCCCGCAGTGCCAGGGGTTCGGCACGGTCGTGCCCACCCCGTGTCCGGAGTGCGCCGGCGACGGCCGCATCCGCTCGCGGCGCACCCTGACCGTGAAGATCCCCGCGGGCGTCGACAACGGCACCCGTATCCAGCTCGCCGGCGAGGGCGAGGTCGGCCCCGGCGGCGGCCCGCCCGGCGATCTGTACGTGGAGATCCACGAGCTGCCGCACGCCGTGTTCCAGCGGCGCGGCGACGATCTGCACTGCACGGTCACCGTCCCCATGACAGCCGCGGCCCTCGGCACCAAGTGTCCGCTGGAGACGCTGGACGGCCTGGAGGACATCGACATCAGGCCCGGCACCCAGTCCGGCCAGTCCGTGCCCCTGCACGGGCGCGGCATCACGCATCTGCGCGGCGGCGGCCGGGGCGACCTGATCGTGCACGTCGAGGTGATGACCCCGTCCAAGCTCGACGCGGAGCAGGAGCGGCTGCTGCGGGAGCTGTCCAAGCTGCGCGGCGAGGAGCGGCCCCTCGGCCAGTTTCAGCCAGGTCAGCAGGGGCTCTTCTCCCGGCTGAAGGACGCGTTCAACGGCCGCTGAACCGCTTTCCGCCTTTCACCGCACCGCCCGCCGGTTCCGAACCGGCGGGCGGTGCGGCGTGCGGCGGCAGAACCGGTCACGGCGTCGGCTGGCTGATTCGGCCCCGTTGCACGGGACGTGGCACGATGCGGTCATGTCCTCCGAGTTGACCGATCTCTGCCGGTATCCGATCGTGCAGGCCCCTATGGCGGGCGGCGCGTCCGGACCCCAGCTCGCCGGGGCCGTCGCCGAAGCCGGCGGGCTCGGGTTCCTGGCCGCCGGGTACAAAACGGCGGACGGGATGTACAACGAGATCAAACAGCTGCGCCGGCTCACCGGCGGGCCGTTCGGCGTCAACCTCTTCATGCCGCAGCCCGCGCTCGCCGACCCCAGCGCCGTCGAGGTCTACCGCCACCAGCTCGCCGGTGAGGCCGCCTGGTACGAGACCCCGCTCGGCGACCCGGACAGCAGCGGCGACGACGGCTACGAGGCGAAGGTCGCGATCCTGCTGGAGGACCCGGTCCCGGTCGTCTCCTTCACCTTCGGCTGCCCCACCCGCGACACCCTGGACGCCTTCGCCAGGGCCGGGACGCACACGATCGTCACGGTCACCTCGGCCGAGGAGGCCCAGAGCGCCCAGTGGGCGGGCGCCGACACCGTCTGCGTCCAGGGCGTCGAGGCGGGCGGCCACCAGTCCACCCACCGCGACGACCCGCAGGTCGACCAGACCGGCACCGGGCTGCTCTCCCTGATCACCCAGGTCCGCGAGACCGTGCAGATCCCGATCGTCGCCACCGGCGGACTGATGCGCGGTTCGCAGATCGCGGCCGTCCTCGCGGCGGGCGCGGACGCCGCCCAGCTCGGCACCGCCTTCCTGGTCTGCCCCGAGTCCGGGGCGCACCTGCTGCACAAGCAGGCACTGACCAACCCGCTGTTCGTCCGCACGGAGCTGACCCGCGCCTTCTCCGGGCGGCCCGCCCGCGGCCTGGTCAACCGCTTCGTGCGCGAACACGGCCCCTACGCCCCCGCCGCCTACCCCCAGGTCCACTACGTCACCAGCGGGCTGCGCCTGGCCGCCGCCAAGGCCGGGGACGCCCAGGGCATGGCCCTGTGGGCCGGACAGGGCCACCGGATGGCCCGGGAACTGCCCGCGGGCGAGCTGATCGAGCTGCTCGCCGTCGAACTGGAGGCCGCCCGGTCGGCCCTGAGCATGAGGAGCCCCCGGTGACCGCACCGGTCTTCGTCGTCGAACGGATGCCCGATGGGCTGGAGTTCGTCCTGGAGGGACCCGAGGGGCGGCACGCCGTCTCCGTGAAGCGGCTCCAGACCGGAGAGGACGTCGTCCTCACCGACGGGCTCGGCCACTGGGCCCAGGGCGTCGTGCGGGCCGCCGAGGGCAGGGACCGGCTCACGGTCACCGTCCGCGCGGGCGTCCAGGAGGAGCCGGAGCCCGAACCGCGGATCACCGTCGTCCAGGCGCTCCCCAAGGGCGACCGGGGCGAGCTGGCGGTCGAGACGATGACCGAGACCGGCGTCGACGCGATCGTGCCCTGGCAGGCGGCCCGCTGCATCACCCAGTGGAAGGGCGACCGGGGAGCCAAGGCGCTGTCGAAGTGGCGCAGCACGGCCCGGGAAGCGGGCAAGCAGTCCCGCCGGGTGCGCTTCCCCGAGGTGGCCGAGGCCATGACGACCAAGCAGGTCGCCGCCCTGCTCGCCGCCGCCGACTTCGCCGGGGTCCTCCACGAGGACCGCGACCACGACAGCACCCCCCTCGCCACCGCCGAACTCCCCGCCGCCGGCGGACTCGTGCTCGTCGTCGGACCGGAAGGCGGCGTCTCCCCGCAGGAGCTGACCGCCTTCGCCGAGGCGGGCGCCCGCCCCTACCGGCTCGGCCGCAGCGTGCTGCGCACCTCCACCGCCGGGACGGCCGCGACCGCGCTGCTGCTGGGGCGTACGGGGCGCTGGGGCTGAACAGGGCCCGGCGGGCCAGGGATAGCATGCCCCTGTACTGATCACCAGCGACCGTACTGATGATCACCAGCGATCTCACTGATCACCAGCGACGAGGAGGCCCGGCCATGGCGGGAGAGCCGCAGTCCGACTGCCTGTTCTGCAAGATCGTCTCGGGGGACATCCCGGCGACCATCGTCCGCGAGAGCGAGACCACCGTCGCCTTCCGCGACATCAACCCGCAGGCCCCGACCCACGTCCTGGTCATCCCGAAGGTGCACTACCCGGACGCCGCCTCCCTCGCCGCCGCCGAACCGCTCATCGCCGCGGACGTCCTGCGCGAGGCCGGGGAGGTCGCCGCCGAGGAGAAGGTAGACGGCAGCGGCTACCGGATCATCCTCAACACGGGCTCCGGTGCCGGCCAGACCGTCTTCCACGCCCACGCACACGTCCTGGGAGGCCGCGGCCTCCAGTGGCCCCCCGGATAACGGAGTCCCGCGCCATGTCCGTACGCGAGCTGGTGGTGCTCGGCACCGCCAGCCAGGTGCCGACCCGGCACCGCAACCACAACGGCTATCTGCTGCGCTGGGACGGCGAGGGCATCCTCTTCGACCCCGGTGAGGGCACCCAGCGCCAGATGCTGCGGGCCGGGGTCGCCGCGCACGACATCGACCGGATCTGCGTCACCCACTTCCACGGCGACCACTCCCTGGGGCTCGCCGGGGTGATCCAGCGGATCAACCTCGACCAGGTGCCGCACCCGGTGACCGCGCACTACCCGGCGAGCGGGCAGCACTTCTTCGACCGGCTGCGGTACGCCACCGCCTACCGCGAGACCGTCGAGCTGAACCAGGCCCCGGTCGCCGGGACCGGCGGAGTCCTCGCCACCACCCCCGCGTACACCCTGGACAGCGCGAGGCTCTCGCACCCCGTCGAGTCGTACGGCTACCGCCTCACCGAGCCCGACACCCGGCGCATGCTGCCCGCCCGGCTGAAGGAACACGGCATCGCCGGACCGGACGTGGGCCGCCTCCAGCGCGACGGCGTCCTCGGCGGCATCACGCTGGATCAGGTCTCCGAGGAACGGCGCGGACAGCGGTTCGCGTTCGTCATGGACACCCGGCTCTGTGACGGGGTGTACGCGCTGGCCGAGGGCTGCGACATGCTCGTCATCGAGTCGACCTTCCTTGACGAGGACGAGAAGCTGGCCGTCGACCACGGGCACCTGACCGCCGGACAGGCCGCCCGGGTGGCGGAGGAGTCGGGCGTCCGCCACCTCGTGCTCACCCACTTCTCCCAGCGCTACGGCGACCCGGAGCTCTTCGAGACCCAGGCCCGCGCCGCCGGGTTCGACGGCGAACTCACCGTCGCCCAGGACCTGATCCGGGTCCCGGTCCCCACCCGACACCACCCCTGATC
>NZ_JAAXYC010000420.1 GCF_018619185.1 Streptomyces sp. McG3
CCCGCCGTCCGGCCCCGCGTCGACTGGGCGGGCGCGCTCGCCGTCTTCGCGACCGGCGCCCTGCTGCTCACCGCGCTCGTACAGGGCGGGGTCGCCTGGCCCTGGCTCTCGGCGCCCTCGCTCGGCCTGTTCGGGGTGAGCGCGGTGCTGGCCGCGCTCACCGTCGTCATCGAACGGCGGGCGGCGGAACCGATCATCCCGGGCTGGGTGTGGCGTCGGCGCACCATCGCCTCGGTCAACCTCGCGCTCGGCGCGTTGGGCCTGCTGATGGTCGCGCCGACCGTCTTCCTGCCCACGTACGCCCAGTCGGTGCTGGGCCTCGGCCCGATAGCGGCCGGGTTCGTGCTCTCCGTGATGACGCTGAGCTGGCCCGTCACGGCGGCCCTGTCCGACCGGGTCTACAACCGCATCGGCTTCCGGCTCACCGCGATCATCGGCATCGGCGCCGCCCTGCTGATCCTGCTGGCCTTCCCCCTGCTCCCCTACCCCGGCGAGCCCTGGCACCCGGCCCTGCTCATGCTCCTGCTCGGCGCGGCCCTCGGCCTCTTCCAGCTCCCGCTGATCGTGGGCGTCCAGTCGACGGTCGGCTGGGCGGAGCGCGGTACGACGACGGCGTCCGTCCTCTTCTGCCGGCAGGTCGGCCAGAGCATCGGCGCGGCGGTCTTCGGGGCGGTCGCCAACGGCGTCCTGGCCGCCCGCCTCCTCGACGCTCCGGTGACCGGTCTCCCCGACGACCTGGACGCGGTCGCCCGCGCCCTGGAGGACCCGGGCACCCTCTCCGCGGCGGCGACGGACTACCTGCGCCGGGCGGTCGACGCCGCGGTGGACCACGTCTACATCGGGGCCGCCGGAGCCGCGGCCCTGGCCCTGCTCGCCCTGATCACCCTGGCCCCGCGCCGCTTCCCGGTCATCACCGAGACCGCTGCCGACTCCATGACCGCCAAAGCGGCCGACCGGCAGGACACCCCTTCCTGACCCGGTTCCGCCACGTGCCGTCAGATCGGGTGGTGGCGGCCCCAGAGCCTTGTCGACACTCTCCACTCCCTGTTCCCCATGGGGGGGGAGAGCAGGCACCGCGCACCCTCGCGGTCACGGAGCCGTCCGGAGCACCCCGCCTTGATAGGCAAGTCGCTACTTGCCTATTGTGGAGTCATGGCGGACGATGTCTTCAAGGCCCTGGCCGACCCCACCCGGCGGCACATCCTCGACGAACTGACGGAACGGAACGGCCAGACCCTGTTCGAGATATGCGCGCGGCTGGCCACCAGGCACGGACTGGGCCTGTCCCGCCAGGCGGTCAGCCAGCACCTGGCCGTCCTGGAAGCGGCGGGGCTGGTCGTCACGCGCCGCCAGGGCCGCTACAAGTTCCACGACCTCGACACCGAACCCCTTGAGCACATCGTCAGCCGATGGCTCGGGCCGAAGACACCGGAGAGCACCCCATGAGGATCAACCTGACCAGCGTCTTCGTCGAAGACCAGGAGAAGGCCATGCGCTTCTACACGGACATCCTGGGATTCCGGAAGAAGCACGACGTCCCGCTCGGCGGCGAGGACCGCTGGCTGACCCTGGTCTCGCCGGAGGACCCCGACGGCACCGAACTCCTCCTGGAGCCGAACAAGCACCCCGCCGTGCGGCCGTACACGACGGCCCTGGTCGAGGACGGCATCCCGGCCACCGCCTTCGCCGTGGACGACGTACAGGCCGAGTTCGAGCGACTGAGCGGGCTCGGGGTCCGGTTCACCCAGGAGCCGACGGAGATGGGCGCCGTCACCACGGCGGTCCTGGACGACACCGTCGGCAACCTGATCCAGATCATGCACAGCGCGTAGGGAGAGCCCTCACGCCCCACCCGGAAACCCCGGATCACCCGGACCGCCCGGAGGCCTCGCCGCCGCCACCTCCGCCCAGACGGTCTTCCCGACCGGGTTCCGGGGCTCCCACCCCCACCGCGACGCCAGGCACTCCACCAGGAACAGTCCGCGCCCCGACTCCTGGTCGTCCGGCGGCAGCTCCGGGTCCTCGGGCGTGCGGCCGAGCACGGCGTCCGAGACCTCGATACGGAAGCGGCTCGCGGGACCCTCGTAGTCCACCCGCACCTGGAAGTTCCGCCCCCGGAGCCGCCCGTGGCACACCGCGTTGGCGGCCAGCTCCGCCACCACCAGGGCCACCGCGCACGTGGCATCCGTCATCGGCCTGAACCCCCAGTGACCCAACTGCCGCACCACGGTACGGCGGGCGAGCCGCGCACCCCGGGGCGTGGAAGGGAACTGCCGGGACAGGGAGCCGTAGCCGTTGGCGGTCAGCCCGAAGCCGCGCGGAACGGGCGGGACCGCTTCTCGCGTATCGGCCTTCTCCGCCTGCTCGGCCGTGGTCGTCCTCTTGCCGGTCATGCCGACCATCCGTTCACTCGACTCTCCTCACGTCACCCACACGTGCGAGTTCCGTGACGTTCCGTACTCAAGAGTCGGCAGCGCGGCCTAGCCTCGGAAGGTGACAGCGCCTTACCTCGCAGGCCGTAAGGAACGGAAGCAGCGCCGTGACCAAACCCATTGACCCGCAGTCCTCCATGGCCGCGCTCTTCGGATCGCGCGTGCGCAAGTTACGTACGGCGGCCGGACTGACCCAGACCGACGTGGGCGTGCTCACGCATGTGGTCGGCAGTCGCATCGCCCAGATCGAGCGCGCGACCGGGGCGAAACCGACGCTGGAACTGACCCGGGCCCTGGACAGGGAGCTGGTGGCGGACGACCTGTTGATCGACCTCTGGCCGTACGTGTACCGGGAGGCGTTTCCGAACTGGTCGCAGGCGTTCATCGCGTACTCCGCCCGCGCGGCCGTGATCCGCCAGTACGCCTCGCATGCCGTGCCCGGTCTCCTGCAAACCCCGGAATACGCGCGGGCGTTGCTGAGCGTGGGCCACTCACTTCGGGGCTCCGAACATCTGGAAGAACGCGTCGCTGCGCGGCTGGACCGCCAGACCCGGCTGACCGGCCCGGGCCGGCCGGAGCTGTGGATCATCCTCGACGAGGCCGTGCTGCGCCGGCCGGTCGGCGGCTCGGCGGTGATGCGCGGCCAGTTGGAGAAGCTGCTCCGCATGGCGGAGGAGCCCGGTGTCACCATCCAAGTGCTGCCGTTCGACCAGGGCGAGCACGGCGCGCTGGGCGGCTCCCTCACCGTGCTGGTCATGCCGGACGGCTCCGAGGTGGCCTACACGGAAGGCGCGCACCACGGCCAGTTGACCGAGGAACCGGACGAGGTCGAACGTTTCGTTCTCACTTACGATCGTCTCAGGGCGATGGCGCTGCCACCGCTGATGTCACTCGACCTGATCCGATCCGTACTGGAGGCCGATTACCGTGGAAGCCGCGTCCCGTCCCGATCTGACCGCCGCCGCCTGGCGCAAGAGCAGCTACAGCAATCAGGAGGGCGGCGACTGCGTGGAGGTGGCGGACGGATTCCCCGGCGTCGTCCCCGTCCGTGACAGCAAGAACCCCCACGGCCCCGCTCTCGTCCTCCCGGCCCCCGCCTGGACCGCGTTCATCACCGGAGTCGTCGTCCGCTGACGCGCGGTCCGGCCGAGCGGCCACGCGGGGCGAGGACCCGTCCCGTCCCGTTTACTGGTGTCATTGAGCACTTACTGGTGTCATCCCGGATCTACCGGTGCCGCCGGTGCCGATCGAACGGTCCGGCGAGATTTTTCAGATTGACCGAAAAGAATTCCTCCGCAGGGGCCATCTCCGCTTCGCGGCTCGATTCGCGGCTTCATCCGAGGCCCACCGGTGAGTGCATCGCACCCACCTGGACCGTCCCCGGCGGCCGGTAATGCCAGCCCCGGCGCCCGCGCACCGCGAGCGCGCCACCGCGCGAATACCACAACACCCAAAGCCTGCTGGCCAATTCTCGACAAAATCACTCTGCCTACGGACTATGCCGCAGACCGGATCATCCGCCGCACAAGCATGTCTACGATGTGGTCAACCCCTGACAGGAAAGACCGCTTCCGCTTTCCTCCGATGCACCAAGGTGATCTGCACCTTCTCGGAGCGGCCGCACACCTTCTGCCCGGTAGAACTGAGGGACCGCATCCATGCCGAAACCCGCACCAGCCAGTCAGCACCGGCCGAGGAAAACGCCGAGGGCCGCGATAGCCCCGCTCGTGGCCGTGTTGTCGGCGAGTGCCGTCGCCGGAGCCGTGGCAGCGACTCTGGCGCCTTCGGAGGCCCGCGGCTGGGTTGTGGCGGTGGTTCTCACCGCCTGGGTGGCCCTGGCCGTCACGCTCGCCACCGCTCACGGCGTCACCCGGCGGGCCCGGCGTTCGGCCGCCGACCGGGGCGCGGAGGCCGAACGGCTCAAGGCCTCGCTGGCCGCCCTCGAAACGGACACGGCGCACACCGCCGATGTGGCGCTGCCCGCGTTGATCCAGCTGGTACGCGGCGGAGTGAAGGCCTCGGACGCCCTCGGCCGTGTCCCGCTGCCGCGCAGCCCGCGTCAGCGCAAGCTGCTGCACGTCCTCGCGACCACGGTCGAAGGGCAGGCGCAGCAGACCGCCTCGCTGCGGACGGAGAGCACCCGGGTCCACGACGAGCTGGGAGCGGAGAACGCGCGGCTCCGTGAGGAACTGCACGCGCTGACCTCCGAGGTGGACCGGTTCACCCGCGAGACGCTGCCGGGCGTGGTCGCCAGGCTCCGTGACGGCGAGTCCGGCGCCACGGTGCAGTCCGAGGTGTACCTGCCGGAGCAGCCGCTGCTGCGCGCTTCGGTCGAGGCGGTGCTCCGGGAGCTCTCGCTCAGCGAGCGCCGGGCTCTCGCGGCGACGACCGCGTCGGCCAAGGCGCTCAGCCGTGTCCAGGCGAAGTCCGTCAGCATGCTCGCCGATCTGCGCGGCATGCAGGAACGTCACGGCGAAGAGGTGTTCGGGGACCTGCTGAGGCTGGACCACAGCACCTCGCAACTCGGCCTGATGACGGACCGGCTGGCGCTGCTGATGGGCGGCCGGCCGAGCCGCGCCTGGAACAGGCCGATCGTCATGGAGAGCATTCTGCGTGGCGCGGTCGGCCGCATCGCCGCCTATCAGCGCGTTCGGCTGCACTGCTCGTCCAGCGTCTCCATCTCCGGCTTCGCCGCCGAAGGCGTCATGCACCTGCTCGCCGAACTGATGGACAACGCCGCCAACTTCTCGCCGCCCATCGACGAGGTGCACGTCTACGTCGAGGAACGCGGCACCGGCATCGTCGTCACGATCGAGGACAGCGGTCTGAAGATGGCCGACGCGGCGATGCGACGGGCGGCGGACTCCGTCGCAGGCCGGATGACCGACCTCGCGACCCTCCAGAGCACCCGGCTCGGCCTCGCCGTCGTGGGACGGCTCGCGCTCAAGCACCGGATCAGCGTCAACTACCGCCCGTCCTCGCGCGGCGGCACCGGCGTGGTCGTCCTGCTGCCCCGGCATCTGATCGCGCAGGAGCCCCGGGAGAACCACCCGGCTCCGGTTCAGCGGGCCGTCGCCGCGCCCGCGCCGACGCCCGCCTCCCCGGCACCGGCACCGGCCGCACCGGCCGCACCGGCTTCCCCGACGCCGCCGCCCGCACCCGAGCCCACCCCCGTAC
>NZ_JAAXYC010000421.1 GCF_018619185.1 Streptomyces sp. McG3
AGATTTGTATAAGAGACAGCCCACCACCCCCGCCCGGTCGATGCAGACCACGTCCACCTCCACCGGTGCGCCCCGCAGGACGGACAGCGCCTCGTCGCGGGCTCGGGCGGCCACCAGGTCGCCGAGGGGGACGCCCGCCGCTTCGCAGAGGCGCAGGGCCTCCAGTCCCGTGTTGGCGGTGGCGATCCGGGAAGCCAGCTCCTCGTTCGCCCCGCCCGTCCGGGCCAGGCCGGCCAGGAAGGGCTTGTCGACCTGGGAGCGGGCCGAGTGGAGGTCCAGGTGGCCCGCCGCGAGTTTGGAGAGCTTGGCGAAGCCGCCGCAGATCGTGAGGCGGGCGACGGGATGCCGGCGTACGTACTTCAGGACCGCGCCCGCGAAGTCGCCCATGTCCAGCAGCGCGATGTCCGGCAGGCCGTACTCCGACACCACCGTCCTCTCCGAGGTCGAGCCCGTGCAGCCCGCCACATGGGTCAGGCCCGCCGCCCTCGCCACGTCCACGCCCCGGCGGATCGAGTCGATCCACGCCGAGCAGGAGTACGGGACCACCACCCCCGTCGTGCCCAGGATCGACAGGCCGCCCAGGATGCCGAGCCGGCCGTTCCACGTCGAGCGGGCGATCTCCTCGCCGTGGTCGACCGAGACCGTGATCTCCACGTCCCCCGTCCCGCCGTGCTCCGCCGCCACCCGCTCCACGTGCTCGCGCATCAGTCGGCGCGGGACCGGGTTCACCGCGGGCTCACCGACCTCCAGCGGCAGGCCGGGGAGGGTGACCGTGCCCACGCCCGGGCCCGCCCGGAACACCACGCCGGAACCGGGCGGCAGTCTCCGTACGGTCGACCGGACCAGTGCCCCGTGCGTCACGTCCGGGTCGTCGCCCGCGTCCTTCACCACTCCGGCGGTCGCCACCCCCTCGTCCGGCCCGGCCGTCAGTTCTTCCACCGCCAGCGCGAACGCCGGTGTCTGGCCCTTCGGCAGGGTGATGGTCACCGGGTCCGGGAAGTCGCCGGTCAGCAGTGCCGTGTACGCGGCCGTCGTCGCCGCCGTCGCACAGGACCCGGTCGTCCAGCCGGGGCGCAGGCCGGTGTGTTTGAGTTGGGCACTGCGACCGCCCCGCGCCTCAGCGTTCATGAGAAGAGTCCGTTCCGATGCCTGTGCTGCCTGTGCATGTTCTTGTCCTGGGGGGCACGACCGAAGCGCGCCGACTGGCCGAGAACCTCGCGGCTCCCGCCCCGGGCGTCCCGGTCCGGTTCCAGGTCACCACCTCGCTCGCCGGGCGTGTGGCCTCGCCGAGGCTTCCGCCGGGTGACGTGCGCGTCGGCGGGTTCGGAGGGCCCGAGGGACTCGCCGCCTGGGTGCGTGAGCACGGTGTGGACGTCCTCGTCGATGCCACCCACCCCTTCGCCGCGACCATGAGCCGGAACGCGGCCGAGGCCGCCGCTCGGGCCCATGTTCCCCTCCTCGCCCTCCGCCGGCCCGGCTGGGTCGCCCAGGACGGTGACCGCTGGCACGCCGCGGGGTCGCTCGCCGAGGCCGCCGGGCTGCTGCCCGCGCTGGGCGAGCGGGTCTTCCTCACCACCGGGCGGATGGGGCTCGCCGCCTTCGCCGGCCTCGACGCGTCGTGGTTCCTCGTGCGGTCCGTCGACGCGCCGGAGCCGCCCTGTCCGGCCCGGATGGAAGTTCTGCTCGGCCGGGGGCCGTTCGATCTTCGAGGGGAGCGCGAGCTCATCCGCCGGCATCGGATCGATGTGCTCGTCACCAAGGACAGCGGTGGGGACGCCACGGCCCCCAAGCTCACCGCCGCCCGCGAAGCGGGGATTCCCGTCGTCGTGGTCCGGCGGCCACCGGTACCGGAAGGGGTGCCGGTGGCCCGTACGCCCGACGAGGCCGTGCGCTGGGTACGGAAGCTCTACGCCTCCGGGTAGCGGCGCGGCGTCCACACGATGGACCGGCCGGCGCCGGAACCGCCCCGCTCGACCCACCGGGTCTGCGACGAGCCCACGATCAGCAGGGTCCGCATGTCCACCTCCGCCGGGTCGACGTCGGCCAGCCGCACCGTCCGCACGCTCTCCGTCGGGCCGCCCACATCGCGCGCCAGCACCACCGGGGTGTCCGGCGAGCGGTGCTCCAGGAGCAGGTCGCGGGCCTTGCCGACCTGCCACGTACGGGACGTGGAGCCCGGGTTGTACAGGGCCAGCACCAGATCCGCCGAGGCCGCCGCGCGCAGGCGCTCCGCGATGACCTCCCACGGCTTGAGCCGGTCCGAGAGGGAGATCGTGGCGTAGTCGTGGCCCAGCGGCGCACCCGCGCGGGCCGCCGCCGCGTTGGCCGCGGTGACGCCGGGCAGGACCCGTACCGGAATGTCCGCGTACTCCTCCTGCGTGGCCACCTCCAGCACCGCCGTCGCCATCGCGAAGACCCCCGGGTCGCCGCCCGAGACCACCGCGACACGGTGGCCCCGCCGGGCCAGGTCCAGGGCGAACTCGGCGCGCTCCGACTCCACCTTGTTGTCCGAGCCGTGCCGTGCCTGACCCGGACGGACCGGGACGCGGTCCAGGTAGGTGGTGTAGCCGACCAGGGCGTCGGCGGCGGCGAGGGCTCCGCGGGTCTCCGGCGTCAGCCACAGCGGGCCCGCCGGGCCGGTGCCCACGACCACGACCTCGCCGTCGGCCCTTTTGGAGGGGCGCGGCGCGTCCACCCGGCTCGGCAGCACCGCCACCGAGAAGTACGGGACCGACGCCGGGTCGATGTCCGCCAGGTCGCCCGTGCGCTCCCCGGCCATCGTCGCCCGCTCCACGTACCGGGCCTCCGCCAGCCTCCCCGACGCCTCGAATGCCCCGCGCACCGCCGGGAACGTACGCCCCAGCTTCATCACCACGGCCGTGTCCGTGGCGGCGAGACGGGCCGTCAGCTCCTCCTCCGGGAGGGTGCCGGGGAGGATCGTCAGGATCTCCTCGCCCTCGACCAAGGGGGTGCCGAGGCGGGCCGCCGCCGCGCTGACGGACGTCACGCCCGGGATGACCTCGGTGGCGTACCGGCCGGCCAGGCGCTTGTGCATGTGCATGTACGAGCCGTAGAACATCGGGTCGCCCTCGGCGAGCACCGCGACGGTCAGGCCCGCGTCCAGGTGCGCCGCGAGACGGGCCGCCGCCTTCTCGTAGAACTCCTCCAGCGCGCCCCGGTAGCCGCCCGGGTGGTCCGTGGTCTCCGTCGTGACGGGGTAGACCAGGGCCTCCTCGATGTGGTCGGGCCGCAGGTGCGCCGCCGCGATGGACCGGGCGATCGAGCGGCCGTGCCGGGCGCTGTGGTACGCGACGACGTCGGCCTCGCCGATGGCCTGGACGGCCCGCAGCGTCATCAGGTTCGGGTCGCCGGGGCCGAGCCCGACACCGTAGAGCCTGCCGGTACTGGTGTCCTTCACCGGAGAAGTCACTACTCTTCCTCGCTCGCGATGGCGTTGAGCGCGGCGGCCGCTATCGCGCTGCCGCCGCGCCGGCCCCGGATGATCAGGTGCTCCAGGCCCGACGGGTGCGCGGCCAGCGCCTCCTTGGACTCCATCGCGCCGACGAAGCCGACCGGGACGCCGATCACGGCTGCGGGGCGCGGGGCGCCCTCCTCGATCATCTCCAGCAGGCGGAACAGGGCGGTCGGGGCGTTGCCGACCGCGACCACCGCCCCCTCCATCCGGTCCCGCCACAGCTCCAGGGCCGCCGCGCTGCGCGTGGTCCCCAGCTTCGCGGCCAGCTCCGGCACGGACGGGTCGGACAGCGTGCACACCACGTCGTTGTCGGCGGGCAGCCGCTTGCGGGTGACCCCGCTGGCCACCATCGCCACGTCGCAGAGGATCGGAGCGCCTGACCGCAGGGCCGCGCGGGCGTCGGCCACGGCGTTCGGTGAGAAGGCGAGGTCCGTTACGAGGTCGACCATGCCGCAGGCGTGGATCATGCGGACGGCGACCTGGCTCACGTCGGCGGGCAGCCCGGCCAGATCCGCCTCCGCGCGGATGGTGGCGAAGGACTGGCGGTAGATCGCCGGTCCGTCCTTCTCGTACTGGTGCACAGTGCTGTCGCTTTCTTCTGCCGGTCGCTGGGGAGGGGAAGCTGGGGGAGCGTGCTCAGGCGCGGGCCGCGGCCACCGCCGCGGCGAGTTCCGCGGGGTTGTCGCGGACCGCCGCCCGGGGGTCACGGTGCTCGCCCCGTACGTGCGAGATGCGGTGCCCGTCGGGCGTGACGACCACGTCGATCCACTCCCCGTGGGGGTGGCCGCAGCGGCGTTCGCACCCGGACCAGTACACAGGGAGCCGGCCGACCGGTCCGACAGCGGCCCCCGCTTCGGCCCGCACGTCGGACAGCGACTTCGCACAGCCGGGGTGGCCGATGCAGGCGCCGACGCCGGTCCACGGGGAGTCCGGGCCGGTGATCAGCCCGGCTGCCGCCAGTGTGTCCAGCGCCTCGGACGCAGGCCCGGAATGCCCGGAGGATCCGGAATGGTCGGAGAGTTCGGACGGCCCGAACGGCCCGGGGACGATGATCCCGCGCCACGGGGTGAGCCGCAGCTCGTTCCCGTACCGCCGGGCCGTCTCGGTGAGCAGCCGCCACTGGGCGGGGGCGAGCCGGCCCAGCGGTACGCCGACGCTGATCGCGGTCACGGTCACGGGCGCGGTCGCTGTCACGGTCGCCGTCGTGCTGTGGTCCGGTGCGGTGACCAGGCCCGGGGCCGGAACCTTCGGCGCCGCCGGGCGGGGGTGGTGGACCGCCGGGCCCGCCGCCGCCCCGATGGCGCGGACCAGCGCCGCCCGTACGCCGTCGGGCAGGTCCTTCACGCGCCACGCGCCGGAGTCCCGGGCGGCTCGGAGGAATGCCTCGGCGGCCAGGAGCGCGGCGCGCGGGCCGTCCGCCGCCCGCAGCCGGAACACCTCGTCGGCGGCCCCGACCCGCAGGAGGCAGCCGTCGCCCTCCGCGATCAGCGTCACGTCCGCGCCCAGCGCGTCCACGTCACCGCGGCCGGAGTCCAGGGCGAAGAGGAAGCGGCCGGAGAGCGCGGCGGCGTCGGCCGACCCGCACACCAGGCCGTCCAGCTCGGACAACCAGCCGCCGACCGAGGGCGATCCGTCGAGTCCGGCGAGCGGCGAGGCCACGATGTTGCGGGCCCGCTCGTGCGCGGCGGACGGCAGCAGTCCGGCGGCGCCGAGCAGTTCGGCCGGTCCGCCGCCGCACTCCGCGTCGAGGCCGCGCAGCTGGACGTTGCCCCGCGAGGTGAGATGCAGCTCACCGTCCCCGAACCGGCCGGCCACCGCGAGCAGCGCGTCCGCCCGGTCCGCGCTCAGCACCCCGCCGGGGACGCGTACCCGGGCCAGCGCACCGTCGTCGGCCCGGTGCAGCCGCAGCGTCCCCGGGCAGGCGTCACCGCCGTCGCGGGGGGATGGGCCGCCCACGGAAAGGGGCGAGGGGGCGGAATCGGGCATGGCGGCGAGCATACCGACCGGGCCGGTCCCGTCGGCGGGCCCGCTCCTGTGACCTGCGGGACAGCGGGCGGGGCAGATCCGCGGGAACGGGTGGGGCGATCCCCGGGAA
>NZ_JAAXYC010000422.1 GCF_018619185.1 Streptomyces sp. McG3
CCCCCACCCCGGACTGGAACCCCCGGCCCGGATCGGTCGCGGCGGTCGGGGACTCGATCACCCGGGGCTTCGACGCGTGTTCGGTGCTGGCCGACTGCCCCGAGGTGTCGTGGGCGACCGGTTCGGACGACGCGGTGCGCAGTCTCGCGGTGCGGCTGCTGGGCCCGTCGAAGGCCGCGGACCGCAGCTGGAACCACGCGGTGTCGGGGTCCCGGATGGTGCAGTTGCCCGAGCAGATGGCGCTGGCGGCGAAGGAGCGGCCGGAGCTGGTGACGGTGATGACGGGCGCGAACGACGCGTGCCGGGACTCGGTGCGGCTGATGACGCCGGTCGAGGACTTCCGGGCCTCGTTCGAGGCGTCGATGCGGCAGCTGCGGGCCGGGGCCCCGAAGGCGCAGGTGTACGTCGCCAGCGTGCCGGACCTGAAGCGGCTCTGGTCGACGGGGCGGGTGAACGAGCTGGGCAAGAAGATCTGGCAGCTCGGGATCTGTCAGTCGATGCTGGCCGGCGCCGACGATCTGGGCCCGGCGGCCGTGGCCCGGCGGGACGCGGTGCGGGAGCGGGTGGTCGCGTACAACGGGGTGCTGCGGGACGTGTGCGCGAAGGACCGGTACTGCCGGTACGACGGCGGCGCGGTGTTCGACTTCCGCTTCACCGGGACGCAGCTCAGCACGTGGGACTGGTTCCACCCGAGCCGCGACGGCCAGGCCCGGCTGGCGGAGATCGCCTACCGCAACATCACGGCCCCCCAGCCGCCCGCGTAGGGTCGACGACCATGACGACCAGCGCGGACACGGCCACGTACACGGAAGACTTCGGCGCTCTCGCGGACGGGTCGCCGGTCCGCCGGTGGACGCTGGAGCGGGACGGGGTCCGGGTGCGGGTCCTGACCTACGGCGCGATCGTGCAGTCGGTCCGGGCGCCGGGCCGGGACGGCTCCCGGGCCCCGGTGGCGCTCGGGCTGCCGGACGTCGCGGGCTACGAGAAGTTCCCGGCGCCCTACTTCGGCGCGGTGGTCGGGCGGTACGCGAACCGGATCGGGGGCGCTTCGTTCGTCCTGGACGGGCGCACGCACCGCCTGACGCCCAACGAGGGCGGCATCCATCTGCACGGCGGGGTCAGGGGCTTCGACAAGCGGGTGTGGGACGCGGTGGCGGTCCCTGACGGGGTGCGGCTGTCCCTGGTCTCGGCGGACGGGGACGAGGGGTATCCGGGGCGGCTCGACTTCTCGGTGACGTACACCCTGGGGCCCGGCGGGGCGCTGCGTCTCGACTACCGGGCGGTGACCGACGCCCCGACCGTGCTGAACCCGACGAGCCATCTGTACTGGAACCTGGCGGGCGCGGACAGCGGGAGCGCGCTCGGGCAGCAACTGCGGATCGCGGCGGGACGGGTGACCCCGGTGGACGCGGCGTCGGTGCCGACGGGTGAGCTGGCGCCGGTGGCCGGGACCCGGTTCGACTTCCGGGGGATGCGGGCGGTGGGCGCGGGCTACGACCAGAACTTCGTGCTGGAGGAGGCCGCCGAGGAGGGGGACGGGGTCGCCGCCGAGCTGTACGACGCGGCGTCCGGGCGGGTGTTGACGGTGCGGACGACCGAGCCGGGCCTCCAGCTGTACACGGCCGACCACTTCGACGGGCGGCCGTTCGGGCCCTGTGCCGGGATCGCGCTGGAGACCCAGCACTTCCCGGACTCGCCGAACCGGCCGGAGTTCCCTTCCACGGTGCTCCGGCCGGGCGAGGAGTTCGTCTCGCGCACCGAGTACGCGTTCTCGGTGCGCTGAGACCTCCTCCTTCGGCGTTCCGCCCAGCCTTCTCCGGCGCTCCGCTCAGCGGGCCAGGCCCAGGGTGACACCGAGGCCGACCAGGACCGAGCCGATCGAGCGGTTCAGCGCCTTCTGGCGGCGCAGCATCGCACCGCGCAGCCTGGAGTGCGAGAAGAACAGCGCGACGAGGGCGAACCAGCCGAGGTGGGCGGCCGACATGAACAGGCCGTAACCCGCCTGCTGCCACAGGGCCGTGTCGGGCCCGACGACCTGGGTGAAGGTCGCGACGACGAACAGGGTCGTCTTCGGGTTGAGGGCGTTGGTCAGGAAGCCGCTGCGCAGCGCCCCGAACGGGGAGAGCCCCGGCCGGTCCGTCAGGTCGACGTCGAGGTCGGCGCGGGCCAGGAAGGTGCGCACCCCGATGTAGATGAGATAGGCGGCGCCCGCGAGCTTGACCGCCGTGAACAGGGCGGTCGAGGAGGCGATGAGCAGCCCGACGCCGAGCATCGTGTACGTGACGTGGACCAGGACGCCCGCCGCGACGCCGGTGGCCGCGAGGACGCCGGTGGTGCGCCCGTACAGATAGCTGTTGCGCACGACCATGGCGAAGTCGGCGCCCGGCGAGATGACCGCGAGGACGGTGATGGCGGCGACCGCCAGCAGTTCGGTCACGCGGACCACGCCCGGGGGGCCGGTGCGTCACCGCTGTCGGCGGTTCCGGGCCGGGGGCTCGGGCCGGACGCCGCGTCCGGGTCCACCAGGTCGCGGGCGAGGAGGGTGGCCCCGGCGACGGCTCCCGGCATCAGGAACACCGCGACGACCGGGACGAGGAAGGCCAGGGTCAGCGGGACGCCGAAGCCGAGCACCAGCATCCGGCGGCCGCGGAGCAGGACGAGGCGGTCCTTGAGGACCATGCCCCGGCGCTGGAGGGCGACGGCGGTCAGCTCCTCGGCCAGGAAGTAGCCGGAGACGCAGAAGCCGATCGCGGGGACCACGGTCTGCCCGATGACGGGGATGAAACCGCAGGCGAAGAGGATGATCCCGTACAGGGCGACGCGCAGCAGGACGCGCACGGAGTCGCGGGCGGAGATCCACAGTTCCCGCCAGAGCGGCAGCCCGGACTCGGGGACGTCGCCGCCCTCGCTGCGGTCGACCTCCTCGGAGAGCGACTCGTAGAAGGGCTGGCCGACCAGGAGGGTGACCGCTGTGAAGGTGATGACCGCGAGGAACAGGCCGAAGACGAAGACGAGAGCGGTCAGCCCGGTGCGCAGGAGTCCCTGCCAGGGCGAGGACCAGTCGTCGGCGAACGGGGTCGCCCAGCCGACGAGGTCGTCGGCTCCGTAGCCGAGTCCGATCAGAGCTCCGGCATAGATGACGAGGGTGACGAGTCCGGGCCGCAGCCCGAATCCGAACCAGCGTCCGTGTTGGGCAACCCAGCGTTGCCCTTTCATCAAGTAGCCGAAACCCGCCCCGAGATCACTCATGGGCGTCAGCGTACTGGCGGGTGGAAAGCGGTGAGGACCGCACCCCGGTAGGGGGTGCGGTCCTCACGCGGCGCTGCCTGGACGGCAGCGGCGCTGTGGTCAGGCGACCGAGAGCGCGACGTTGATGTTGCCGCGGGTGGCGTTCGAGTACGGGCAGACCTGGTGGGCCTTCTCGATGAGCGCCTGCGCGGTGGCGGCGTCGACGTTCGGGATGGAGGCGCTGATCGCGACCTCCAGGCCGAAGCCACCGGCCTCGGTCTTGCCGATGGAGACCGAGGCGGTCACGGTCGAGCCGGAGATGTCGGCCTTCTCCTGGCGGGCGACGACGCCCAGCGCGCCCTGGAAGCAGGCGCTGTAGCCGGCCGCGAAGAGCTGCTCGGGGTTGGTGCCCGCGCCGCTGCCGCCCATGGCCTTCGGCGGGTTGACGACGACGTCGAGCTGACTGTCGTCGGAGGAGACCCGTCCGTCGCGGCCGTTCTCGGCGGTGGCGACGGCGGTGTAGGCGACATCGATCTTCTGGATGGTCATGGTGTGAGGATTCCTCCTGTTGGTGCGCCGCGACTCGCGCCCACGGATCGCGACGGCCTGCGGACGAGCCTAACGCGTGGGAGCTGTCGGCCGGGAGCGGGTCAGACCAGGGAGACGATCATCTTCCCGGTGTTCTCGCCGCGCAGCAGCCCGACGAACGCGTCGTAGCCGTGCTCGATGCCCTCGACGGTCGTCTCCCGGTACTTCAGCTCGCCCGAGGCCAGCCAGCCGGCGACCTCCCGGACGAACTGGGGCTGGAGGTCGGCGTGGTCCCCGACGAGCACGCCCTGGAGGCGCAGCCGCTTGCCGATGATCAGCGCCATGTTGCTCGGGCCGGGCGTCGGCTCGGTCGCGTTGTACTGGGCGATCATGCCGCAGATGGTGGCGCGGCCGTGCACGTTGAGCGAGGAGATCGCGGCTTCCAGGTGCTCGCCGCCGACGTTGTCGAAGTAGACGTCGATGCCGTCGGGGGCGGCTTCCTTGAGCTGGTCGCGGACGGGCCCGTTCTTGTAGTTGAACGCGGCGTCGAAGCCGTACTCCTCGGTGAGGAGCTTGACCTTCTCGTCGGAGCCGGCGGAGCCGATGACCCGGGAGGCGCCCTTGAGCTTCGCCATCTGGCCGACCTGGCTGCCGACGGCGCCGGCCGCGCCGGAGACGAAGACCGCGTCGCCCTCCTTGAAGGAGGCGACGTCGAACAGGCCCGCGTAGGCGGTCAGTCCGGTCATGCCGAGCACGCCGAGGTAGGCGGAGAGCGGGGCGAGGCCGGGGTCGACCTTGACCGCGTGCTTCGCGGGCACGTCGGCGATCTCGCGCCAGCCGAGGCCGTGCAGGACGTGGTCGCCGACGGCGAAGCCCTCGGCGTTCGAGGCGATGACCTCGCCGACCGCGCCGCCGTCCATGGGGTGGTCGAGCTTGAAGGGCGGGGTGTAGGACTTCACGTCGTTCATCCGGCCGCGCATGTACGGGTCGACCGAGAAGTACTTGTTGCGGACGAGGACACGACCCTCGGCCGGAGCGGCGACCTCGGCCTCGCGCAGCGCGAAGTCCTCGGCCTCGGGCCAGCCGTGCGGGCGGGCGACCAGGTGCCATTCACGGCTGGACGTGGGCAGTGCTGCAGACATGGGCTCGGGTTCTCCTCAATGTCATACGAGGGGGTGTGCTTCCGCGCCCGATGGCGCGAAAAGCTTCATGACATGAAACAACCATGCTCCTGAATATTTCATGATGTCAAGTAAATCGGTACGCTGTGACCCATGGCCACTCGCACAGACCCCCTGACCCTCGAGGTCGTCGAACTCATCGGCGCCGTCGTGGCGCGCTACCACGAGGAGTACGACAGGGCCGCCGCCGAGCACTCCCTCACCGGGGCACAGGCGCGGGTGCTCGGGCTCCTCTCGCTGGAGCCCCTGCCGATGCGGAAGATCGCCCTCAGCCTGAAGTGCGAGCCGTCCAACGTCACCGGGATCATCGACCGGCTGGAGACCCGGGAGCTGGTGGAGCGCAGGCCCGATCCCGCCGACCGGCGGATCAAGCTGGCCGCCGCGACGGAGAAGGGCAGGCGCACGGCCCGTGAGCTGCGGGACGCACTGGACTTCGCCCGGGAGCCGCTGGCCGGTCTGTCCGACGCCGAGCGCACGGTCCTGCGGAACCTGCTGCGCCGGATGCTCGGCGAGGACGCCCTGTAGGCATCGCGCCTACGCGCACCACCACAGGAAGCGGGTGCAGGTCGGGGACGGCGTCGGAGCGGGTGCCGGTTCCGCCGGGGGCGGCGGGGGTGCGGGCGCGGTCGTCGGCTCCCGCGGGCCGTCCGGTTC
>NZ_JAAXYC010000423.1 GCF_018619185.1 Streptomyces sp. McG3
GCCCGCCGCCTCCGCCGCCTCCCGCACCGCCCGGCCCGCCGCGACCGCCCCGGCGTCCAGCGCCTCCGCCTCGCTCTCGGCCAGCGCCAGGATCCGCTGCGCCCGCTCCCCCAGCTCCGCGTAGTCCTGCACGGGCAGCGTCGCCACGGTCTCCGCCAGCCGGGCGGACTCGGCGAGCAGCTCCTCCACCCGGCCCGTCAGCCGCGCGAGCTCGTCGAGCGCCCCGTCCCGCTCGGCGATCAGGGCGGCCGTCGCCCGGTCCACCTGCTCCGGGCGGTAACCACGCCCCCGCACCCCGACGACGTCGTACGCGGACACCGGTCCAGCACTCATCCCTGAAACCTCTCTCCGACCCGCCGACACGCTCTGCCACGCTCCGACACCCGTAATACGTCAAGGATGCGGCAATTGATGCCGGAAGTCGGAATCGATCAGCGGCATTCAGGCCGGAAGCGACCGGCATCACAGACCCGGGCGAACCGGCGATCATCGGCCACGTGCCAGGCACACGACGAGGCGCCCGGACCCGAGAAGGGTCCGGGCGCCTCGTACGCGCTCGCCGCTCAGCTCCGCGTACGGCTCAGATCAGGCCGTCCCACATCTGCTCCAGCAGCACCGACCACCAGCTCTCCGGCGACGCCAGCGCCGCCGGGTCCAGTGCCACCAGCTGTGCCTGGAAATCGACGGTCCAGCGGCCCGCCTGCTCCGGGTTCAGCCCGAACCGCAGCCGCCACATCCGGCCCAGCAACGCCATCGACCGCACGAACTCCGGCAGCCCGGTGTTCACGAACTGCGGCGGCACCGACTGCCCGCCGGGACCCGCCTCCACCGGCACGGCCACGATGTTCGCCGTCCCGTACTGCACACAGACCGCCCGGCCGAAGTCCGTGCCCATCACCAGATACGACCCCGCGTCCGGCGCGGGCCGCACCTGACGCTGCGCCGCCAGCTCGGCCAGCGTCGGCACCACCGGCTGCCCCGGCTGCGCCCAGAAGAACGGCCCGAAATCGGCGGGCAGCCCCGCCCACACCAGGGTGTGCGCGACGACCTCCGGCACTCCCTGACGGGACACCGCCCGCTGGTCGAACCGCAGGATGCCCTGCGGACCGAACGCCTGCACCAGCTCCTCGGCCACCGCCTCCGGCCCCAGCGCGGGCGCGGGCGGCATCTGCGGCAGCGGCGCCCGCACCGGCGCGGGCCGCGCCGGGCCGTCCGCGACCTGGTGCAGCTCGCCCTGGTGCGTCAGCAGATGCTGCATGCCCTGCTGCCGGCTGGCGTGATCCGTGCCGTACGGGGCGACGCTGGTGATCCGCACCTGCGGCCAGGTCTCCCGGATCATCCGGGCGCAGTACCCGCCCGGCAGCTCACAGGACTCCAGCTCGGTGTGCAGCTCGATGACCTGCTGCGGCGGCACGTTCATCGCCCGCAGCTCGTGCAGCATCTGCCACTCGGGGTGCGGGGTGCCCGGCGCCGAACGGCGGATCAACTGCTGCTCGCTGCCGTCCGGAGCCCGGAACCGCAGCACGGCCTGGTAGCCGGGGCCCACGGTCGGCTGACCGGTGGGCTGCTGCGGATAGCCGTACGCCGCCGGCGGCGGAGTGTGCCCACCGGGCGGCGGACCGGGCGGACCCGGCGGCTGCGGCACGGGACCGGGGGCCCCGACCGGCGAAGCGCCGGGGGCCCCGGGAGGACCGGGCGGCCCGACCTGCCCCGGACCCGCGAACATCGTCTCCGCGTGGTGCACCCCACCACCGGGAGGCGGCGTGGAACCCGGCGGCGGACCCGGCGGACCGGGAGGCTGCGGCGCACCCGGAACACCGGGCGGGCCGGGAGGCTGCGGCGCACCCGGAACACCGGGCGGGCCGGGAGGCTGGGGGACCCCCGGGACACCGGGCGGACCCGGCGGCCTGGGCGCACCCGCGACGCCCGCACCGATGCTGCTCCCGTCGGCGAACATCGTCGCGGCATGGTGCATCCCCCCGCCCGGAGGCGGCGTGGAACCGGGCGGCGGACCAGGAGGCCCGGGAGGCCCGGGAGGCCCGGGAGGCGGGGTGGAACCCGGCGGCGGCCCCGGCGGCGGGGTGGCACCGGGCGGGCCGAGCTGGGACACGAGCTGCGTCGGGACGTACCCGCCCGCCGGAGCACCCGGCGCACCCGGACCCGAAGGCGGCGGCGTCGCACCGGGCGGCATCCCGGGAACCCCCGGGGCGCCGGGCGGCGGCGGCGTCGACGAACCGCCCCCACGAGCCCCGCGCGGCGGCACGACCGCCTTGCTGGTGGCCGCGTCCGCGATGTCACCGGCCCCGCCCGGGGGACCCTGGTCCGGCCGGAGCGCCTGCGCCACCTGCGTACGCGGCAGCTGACTGCCCCCGGACATCAGAGCCGTGGGCGCCTCCGCCGGGACGACCGGCGGCGGCGTCTCCTCGTCGTCCGTGCCCGACAGCGGCGGCGCGAACACCGTCGCGGGCAGCGGAACGGCCCCGTCGTCGGAGTCCGAGTTGGTGTCCGTACCCGCCCAGGGGGTCGCCCCCGCGGGCACGCCGTCGGAGGCCGTGGGCTCGTGGGCGTCGCCACCACCGGCGGCGGGCCACGACGCGGCGGAGCCCCCGGCGGAAGCGGGCGAGGAAGACGGCGGCGGCGTATCCGCGACAGCGGAGGGCACAGGGCCGGACTCGGAAACAGGAGCGGGCACGGAAACGGAAGCGGCAGGGGCGGCGGGCGCACCGGAGGCGGCCGCCGCCGACTCCGCCGATTCCCGGCGCTCCGCACGATGATCCGGAATCCCCAGCTTGTCCGCCGCCTCCTGGAGCCACTCCGGCGGCGTCAACAGGAACGACGTCTGGTTCAGATCCACCCGCTGCGGCGGCTCGGGAGCGGCGACCGGCGCACCGGCCGGAGTCCCGTACTCCTCCTCGTACCGCCGGATCACCTCACCCACCGGCAACCCCGGCCACAACGTCGCCTCACCGCTGTCCCGCGCGATCACCAGCCGCTGACGGCCCCCGTCCGACACGGGACCCTCCGCCCGGTCCTCGGCCCACACCACGAAACCCAGCTCGAACTCACGGACCCGCACCTCACGGTGCTGGTACGCGGGCACGTCACCGTTGACCCACTCGTCCGCCCGCTCCTGCGCCTGCGCGAAAGTCACCACCGCGCTCACCCCTCCACCGGGACGGCACGCGCGAAGCCACCGTCCACCATCAGGTTCGCCACGGTCTCCAGCTCCGGCGGATTGCCCGCCAGCCGCTGGAGGAAGGCATCGAAATCCACGCCGCAGGGCAGCAACAGCCGCTCCACACGCTCCTGGACACTCCAGCCGTCCTGGTCCCGGGCATCGTCGTACGGGCAGAACCACACCGAACCGGGATCCTGGCCACGCACCTTCACGGCGAGAATCCCGCCCTGGACGAACGCGACGCCCAGGAAATCCTTGGTGAAGTGGTCCCGCAGACACTTGTTCACGTACACCAGGTCGTTCACCGCGGCCTCGTCACGCACCGTGAAGAACGGCTGGTCCACCAGCAGCCCCAGCTCCGCGTCCAACGCCGCACCCACCGGGGCCGAACCGCCCGCCGCCTTCAGGAACGAGCGGTACGCACCCGGCAGCCGGTACCCGAGGTCCTCCTCGACACCCTGGACCTGCTGCTCGCTCACCGCGGCCGCGCCCCTGGGCAGCCGGAAGTGCGCCGGACGGGTCTCCTGCAACGGGCGGGTCCCACGCCGGTTCTGATCCACGTCCGTGCCCGCCAGGCCGCCGTGATGACGCAGCAGCGCCTTCACCTCGACCGGCACCAGCTCCATCCGACGGCCACCCGGCACGTGATGCCAGGTCCAGCCGTGCGGGGTCGCCACCGCGGGAATCGTGTCCCACAGGTCGTGACCGCTCGCCGCCAACGCCGCGTTCGCCGACACGTAGTCGGTGAGGCGCAGCTCATCGATGCCGAAGCCCGGAGGCGGATCGGCGATCTCCGCTGCGGCACGCGCGTACGGCGAAAGAACCGGGTGGCCGCTCCCGTCCATCCGCACCCCTCTGGGGTGGCGGGACGCCCGGACCGGGTCCGGGAAGTTCACGACCTGCCCGGCGTAGGCGGCGTTCGGTGGCGCGGCTTGCTGCCCGAGCCGACCTGTCGTCATGGCTGTTGCCCCCTGCTGCGTCCGGTGTTCCGCACAGCCTAAGCGGTGGGGCAACAGGGGATCCCGTCCCGCCGGATCCGTCACGAACGGTCACAATCACGTGACGGTGAGGCGGCAGTCCCGCACCTTCGGGCGACACGCAGACACGTTTCCCCGCCCCAGCTTCCCCACCACCCGGCACATTTGGCAGGCTGTCCCCGCAACTCGGGGGATTGCAGGGAGGGACGTCAACACGATGCATTCCGCACAAACCGTCACATCAGGGGATCCGCGCCTCAGCTGGAGCAGCACCGAGACCAGCCGTACGCCCCGACTGATCCACCGCCGCGACGGGATTCTCCCCGCCGTGGCCGCCGCGCTGTCCGTACGCGGCGAGACGCTGACCTGCACCGCCGGCAAGGGGGACCAGCCACCGGTGCTGCACCCGCTCGTCCAGGACTTCCTCGACACCCTCACCAGCGGCCAGCGCGAACGCTTCACCGGCCGCTGCCCCGAAGCCATACTGCTCTCCCGCCAGCTCACCGCCGCCGAGAGCGGGCGCTCCAAACGCGCCCAGCGAAAACCCCTGACCAACGGGGAGGCGCGCCGCGCGCTCAAGCACTCCCGGCTCACCGCCCGCCGCATCCGCGAGGACGGCGACCCCCTCCACGGCAGCTACGCACCCCCCTGCCGGTCCTGCTCCGCACTCCTGTCCCACTTCGGCGTACGCCCCGTCGACCTGACCTCCAACGGCGCCGCGACCACCGCCGAGAAGGGCTGACCACCCACCGATGCACGACCACCAGCAGCACTCCTCCACCCGTTTCCCCGTCGCCGTCGACGCCGCCCTGCGCGAAGCGGGCTGGCAGCCCGGGCGCTGGGACATCCGGCAGGCCGAGGAATGGGCCGACGCACTGCGCTCCCACGCCTCACCGGCCGGCCACCAGCACGCGGTCTTCCCGGCAGGGGTCGAGGCCTGGGCGGAGTTCGGCGGCCTCCACATCACCGCGTCCGCACCCGGCCGGCACATCGCGCCCGCCGCGGTGCGCATCGACCCGCTCAGCGGCCTCCACCTGGCACGGACGCTCGCGGACCTCGGCCGCGCCCTGGAGACGGAGGTCAGCCCGCTCGGGGCGGAGGGCGAGGAGCAGGCGGTCCTGGCGATCGACACGGAGGGCCGGGTGTACAGCATCGACCACACGGGGGACTGGTTCCTGGGCCAGGACATCGACGAGGCCCTGGCCACCCTGATCACCGGCACCCAACCGGCCCGCCTGACCTCCGCCTGACCCCGGCCGCCTCCAGCCCACCCGGCCGGCCCTGGCTGCTTCCGCCGTTGCCGCTGTTCCCGCCGTTGCCGCTGTTGCCTCCGGTGTTGAAGCCGGGCATGCCGCCGCCGACGTTCCCGAAGGCTCCACTGAGGCCCTTGAGGGCGTCGCCGATC
>NZ_JAAXYC010000424.1 GCF_018619185.1 Streptomyces sp. McG3
GGGAGGGCACGTGGAGGGGAAGAACGAACAGCGGGCAGGCCTGCTGTACGGAGTCGGCGCGTACGGGATGTGGGGCCTGGTCCCGCTGTTCTGGCCGCTGCTCAAGCCGTCCGGGGCGATCGAGATCCTCGCGCACCGGATGGTCTGGTCGCTCGGCGTCGTCATGGTCGCCCTGCTGGTCGTACGCCGCTGGGCCTGGATCGGCGAACTGGTCCGCGACCGGCGCAAACTGGGCCTGATATCGGTCGCGGCGGCGACCATCACCGTCAACTGGGGTCTCTACATCTGGGCCGTGAACAACGGCCAGGTCGTCGAGGCCTCGCTCGGCTACTTCATCAATCCGCTGGTCACCATCGCCATGGGCGTCCTGTTGCTGGGCGAACGGCTGCGGCCGGTGCAGTGGGCCGCGGTCGCCACCGGGCTCGTCGCCGTCCTCGTCCTGGCGATCGGCTACGGCAAGCCGCCCTGGGTCTCGCTGGTGCTGGCGTTCTCCTTCGCCACGTACGGCCTGGCGAAGAAGAAGGTCGACATGGGCGGCCTGGAGTCGCTGGCCGCCGAGACCGCCGTGCTCTTCATGCCCGCGCTCGGCTTCCTGCTCTGGCTGGCCGCCACGGGCGAGTCGACGTTCACGACCGGGGGTGCGGGGCACGGGTTCCTGCTCGCCGCGACGGGCATCGTCACGGCGGTGCCGCTGATCTGCTTCGGCGCGGCGGCGGTCCGGGTGCCGCTGTCCACGCTGGGGTTGCTCCAGTATCTGGCCCCGGTCTTCCAGTTCGGGCTGGGCGTCCTGTACTTCAACGAGTCGATGCCGCCCGAGCGGTGGGCCGGGTTCGCCCTGGTCTGGCTGGCGCTGTCGCTGCTGACCTGGGACGCCCTGCGGGCCGCACGGCGCAACCGGGCACTCGCCCTGAAGCTGCTGGCGACGGCGGCCGCCGCACCCGCACCCGCGGCCATGACCCCCGACCCCGCGGCCACGGCCCAGGACCCCGCAGCCATGGCTCCGGACCCCGCGCCGACGCCGCAGGGCAGCCCCGCCCAACAAAAGATTACCTAGTTGCTTTTCTTACTCAGTTACGTTTCTCTGGTCCTGAATGGACCGGGAGCGTGACCGAAGGAGAGGCATGGGCATGACCGACGTACTCATCGTGGGAGCGGGACCCACCGGGCTGGTGCTGGCCTGCGATCTGGCCCGGCGCGGCGCGGCCGTACGGATCGTGGACCGGTCCCCCGCCCCGCCGCGCACCTCGCGCGCCAAGGGCCCCAACCCCCGCTCGCTGGAGATCCTGGACGATCTGGGAGTGGCCGAGGAGGTGCTCGCCGCCGGTTCGGTCCCGCTGCCGATGCTCAAGTACCGCGACCGCCTCCCGGTCGCGGAGGCCGATCCGTGGGCGGACTCCGCGCAGTCGCCGGACGCCCCCTACGGCCGGGGCCGGCTGATCGCCCAGTGGCGGCTGGAGGGGATCCTCCGCGACCGGCTGGCCGGGTACGGCGTCCGCGTCGAGCCGGGCCGCGAGGTCGTGGGGCTGACACAGACACGTCACGAGGATGATGGCGGAGGCAGCGCGGGCGGCGGGGGCCGGGTCGACGTCACGTACGCCGACGGGCCGGCCGGCCGGGCCCGGTACGTCGTCGGCTGCGACGGCGCCCACAGCTCCGTGAGGAAGCTGCTCGGGATCGGGTTCGAGGGGAGCACCGACGAGGACCAGGTGATGGTCTGCGGCGATGTCGACCTGGCCGAAGGCGCCCTGGACCGCACCCGCTGGCACCAGTGGTTCGACGAGGACGGCGCGGTGATGCTCTGCCCGATCCCCGGTACGCGGACGGGCTGGTGGTTCCAGGCCGGGCCGGAGCGGGACGGGCGGGGACGGCCGCTCGCGCCCACCGCCGACGGGTTCCGGCGGCTGCTCGCCCACCACACCGCCCTGCCCGGCCGGGCCCTGACGCGGGCGGAGCTGCTGTCGACGTACCGGGTCAACGTGCGGACGGCGGACCGGTTCCGCGCGGGGCGGGTCCTCCTCGCGGGCGATGCGGCGCACGTGCACGCCATCGCGGGCGGCCTCGGGATGAACACCGGCATCCAGGACGCGTTCAATCTGGGCTGGAAGCTGGGGCTGGTGCTCGCCGGTCACGCGGACGCGAGGCTGCTGGACACCTATGAGGAGGAGCGCCTCCCGGTGGCCGCCCGGACCCTGGACCTCACATCGGAGCGGCTGCGGGCCACCCTGGAGGCGATCCGCCGCCCCGGCGGCGGCCTGGACGCGGCGATCACCTCCGACACCACCGGCCTGGACGTCGGCTACCGCTGGAGCTCCCTGGCCGCCGGGGGCCGGGCGCCGGCGGCCGGCGAGCCCGGCCCGCACGCCGGGGACCGCGCCCCGGACGCCCCCTGCGCCGACGCCGCGACCGGGGTACGGACCCGGCTGCACCGCGTCTTCGCGGGCCCCCGCACCACGGTCCTCGGCTTCGGACCCGGGAGTGCGGCGGTCCTGCGCGGGACGGCGGACGCGTACGGCGAAGCCGGGGTGCGGACCTGCCGGGTGTACGCGGCGCACGAGGACCGGGCGGCGCCGGGAGCGGTGGTCGAGAACCGGGCCGGGGCGGCGCCGGGAGCGGTGGTCGACGACGCGGGCCACGCGGCCGCCGCGTACGGAACGGAAGCCTCCGGTCGTACCGGCCCGGGCACCGTCGTGGTCGTCCGCCCCGACCACCACGTGGGCCTTGTCGCCCCGGCGGACGACGCCCGCTCCGTACGGGAGTATCTGCGCCGGCTCCACGGAACGGGCCGGTCCGCGGAACGGTCCCCCGGCATGGTGGACGCCGTGCGGTAAAGGCTGATTGAGTGCCCGGATGGGGACTGTCCTGGGGGCCATGAGGAACGTGCGGTGGCACGAGCTGCAGCACGCGTACGGCTCCGCGTCCCAGGTTCCCGGTGTGCTGTCGCGGATCGCCTGGGGGGACGCGCCGACCTCGGACGAGGCGCTGAGCGATCTGGAGCGCTGGATCGGCACCCCGCCCGTCTTCGACTCGACGGCGGCGACGGTGCCGTTCCTCTGGGAACTGGCGGCGACGGTCACGGTCAGGGACCGGGCGGGCGTCCTGGACCTGCTCGCCACGATCCTGGCGGCCGGGAACCCCGAGCACCCCGCGTGGACCCGCGCCGCGCACGAAGCGGTGACGGCGGGCCGCGCCACGGCCGCCCGGCTGGGCGCCGCGCCCGGCCCGCCCGAGGCCGGGGGCCCTTCCCCGGCGCGGACCGTACACACGGCCGCCACTGCCCTGCTGGCCGCGATCGACCGGCACACCTGCCCCGCCTGCGCCGGTCTCCCCCCGCGCGGGGCGTAGGGCGTCAGTCGCACGCGGCGCGCGTGCGGATCCATGCCCCTACCGGAGACCCCGCCCGGTATAAACGGTTTCCATGACACAGACACTGTCCTGGAAGCTCGTGATCGACAGCGCCGACCCGCACGCGCAGGCCGGATTCTGGGCGGCGGCCCTGGGTTATCTCGTCGAGGACAACAGCCCGCTGGTCGAGCAGTTGCTCGCCGCCGGAGCCGTACCGGAGGCCATCACGACCCACGCCCACGGCCGCCGCGCCTGGCTCGACCTCGCGGCGGCCCGGCATCCCGACGACCCGTACGACGAGGTCAGCGGTACGGGGCAGGGGCGGCGGCTGCTGTTCCAGCGGGTACCGGAGCCGAAGACGGTGAAGAACCGCCTCCACATCGATGTGCACTCCGCGCCGGGGCGGCGCGACGCGGAGGAGGCACGGCTGGTGGGGCTGGGCGCTCGGGTGCTGCGCACCTTCGACGAGCAGGGCGGGAGCTGGGTCCTCATGGCGGACCCCGAGGACAACGAGTTCTGCCTCAGCTGACGCGCCGGGGGCGGTGTACCGACTGCTCGTCAGCCCTGGGCGCACATGCGGCAGACGCCCCGGCGGCGCAGGTAGTACAGGTAGGTGGCGGCGCCCAGGGCAACACCCCAGACCGCCCACAGGATCGCGGGGCCGGTCTCCCCCCACGAGGTCAGCTCGAACCCACGCACCGCCATCAGGCCGCCCGGGATGAGCACGACCGCGACGAATCCGGCCGGTACGACGGCGGTCGCCGGGTGGATCGTCCGCCCCTTCTTCCACCACACCCAGCGCGGCCACACCTCGCCCCACCTGGCGATCAGCCCGTGCATCAGCAGGCTGCCCAGGGTCGACACCACGCCCAGCGCGAGCCCGATCTCCAGCATGTTGGGCGTGTCCTGCATCTCCTTGAGGAACTCGTCGGTGATGCCGAGCGGCCAGCCGAAGTACCAGGCGATGCGGGTGATGTCGTACGGGAGGGTCGAGAGCACGGCCAGCCAGACCGCCCGCCGCCCCCAGGTGCGCAGCCTGACGGTGTCGGTCCAGCGGCCGGGCGCGTGCGGGGCCCGGCCGCAGTACACGCACTGCCCGTTGGTGCGCCGCTGGTACGCGAGTGTCGCGGCGACCCACAGCAGCCCGCCGACGAAGACGATCATCAGGTTCCCGCGGTGCCAGTACATGATGTCGCCCAGGTCCTGCGGGCCCGGCACTCCGGTGAAGACGAACACGATCAGCGCCGGGGAGAACGCCAGCAGGCCGAGCAGCGAGTAGTCGGGGATCAGGAGGGTCAGGGCGGTACCGGCCACCCACCCGTAGGCGAGGAGGGCCTTGCGGATCCGGCCGGTCCCGAGCTTCTTCAGCATCAGGACGCCGGCGACCACCCCGAGGGCGCAGAACAGGGCCAGCACCGGGGCGACGGCCTCGGCCCGGCTCGGCTCCAGGATCGATCCGGAGGACCGGTCCTCGTGGATCCGCTCGAAGGGGTAACCGTCCCCGCCGAGCGCCCAGTACAGCGACGCCGCCCCGTAGAGCGCCGACCATACGACCGCCAGGTAGCCGGACCAGTCCGGCCAGCCGGACCACCAGCGTCGTTGGGGCACGGCACCCGGGGAGGTCTCCCCGGTACGCGTTTCGGTGGCTGTGTTCGGCATGACCGACTTCCTCTGATTCGCCGCTCGCATCCGCCGCACCTCTCGGAGCGGTACCCGATGCCTGTCGTCGTGGATCAAGGCTGCCGCGCGGGGCGTCCCGGCACATCTGCCGATCGGCAGAATTCGGCGCTCCGGCCGGCCGGGCGCGCACGGGGGAAAGCGGTCCCCGGCCCGCTGGGGGACGGGCCGGGAACCGCCGGAACCGGGTGGCCGCTCAGGACGGAAGGGAACCAGCGGCCACGGAAGGGGATCAGCAGGCGACGAGGCGCTGGAACTTCCAGTTGGTGCCCATGATCGGCTTGTCGCGCGAGAACTCCGCCTCCTGGCCGGGCTGGAGCTCGTAGCAGTCGGGCGCCGGAACCATTTCGAGGTTCCACGTCGGCTTGACCCGCTGCGTGGTCGTGCAGTTGTTGGTCATCCAGACGGTCACGAACCGGTAGAAGATGACCGCGGACGACGCCTCGACACAGCTCGGCACGGAGGCGGCCCCTGCCGCGGGGGCGGCGAGAGCGGGGGCGGTCGGCGC
>NZ_JAAXYC010000425.1 GCF_018619185.1 Streptomyces sp. McG3
CTCCGGTGACGGTGTCGCCGGTGGTGACCTCGACGGGTACGGACTCGCCGGTGAGCATGGAGGCGTCGATGGCGGAGGCGCCCTCGACCACGGTCCCGTCCGTCGCGATCTTCTCCCCGGGACGGACGGCGAAGCGATCGCCGACCACGAGCGTGCTCGCCGGGACGCGGACCTCCCGGCCGTCCCTGAGCACGGCGACGTCCTTCGCCCCCAGGTCCATCAGCGCCCGCAGGGCCGCCCCGGACCTCCGCTTGGCGCGCGCCTCCAGGTAGCGGCCGAGCAGGATGAACGTGACGACCCCGGCCGCCACCTCCAGGTAGATCGTCGAGCCGGCGTCGGCGCGCGGGACGGTGAGGTCGAACCCGTGGCGCATGCCGGGCATGCCCGCGTCGCCGAGGAACAGGGCCCACAGCGACCAGCCGAACGCGGCGAGCGTGCCGAGCGAGACCAGCGTGTCCATCGTGGCCGCGCCGTGCCGGAGATTCGTCCAGGCGGCGCGGTGGAAGGGCAGACCGCCCCAGACGACGACGGGCGCGGCGAGGGTGAGGCTCAGCCACTGCCAGGAGTCGAACTGGAGGGCCGGGACCATGGCGAGCAGGACGACGGGCACGGCGAGCACGGCCGAGACGACGAGGCGCTGACGGAGCGCGCCGATGGAGGCGTCCTGCTTCGTCCCGGCGTCCCGGGCGGGGGAGTGGGGGGCCGGCCCCGGGTCCGCGGCGGGACCGGTGCCCGGGGTCGTGGCGGTGTCCGTACGGCGGGCCTCGTCGGCGTACGGGTCCGGTTCCGGGGCGGCGGCCGGGAGGTCGGGGATCCCGGATCCTGTCGGCGCCCTCCGTTCCGGCCGCGCGACGGGGCGGGCCGTGTAGCCGGTCTTCTCGACCGTGGCGACGAGGTCGCCCAGCTTCAGTTCCTCCCCGAAGGTGACGCGGGCCTTCTCGGTCGCGTAGTTCACCGTGGCGGTGACGCCGTCCATCCGGTTGAGCTTCTTCTCGACGCGGGCGGCGCACGAGGCGCAGGTCATCCCGCCGATCATGAGCTCGGCCTCGGAGGCGTCGGCGGTCGGGAAATCGGCTGCTGCTGTGCTGGCCATGTCCGGAACTCCTGAGAAACGCAGATCGGGCCGTACCCCACCAGTATCGGCTGGTGGGGGCACGGCCCGACGGCGCAGGGGTGCTGCCGCTCCGGCAGGCCTTCAGGCGGCCGGGCCGACGAGCTCGTACCCGGCCTCGTCGACGGCGGCGCGGACGGCCTCCTCGGCCAGTGGGGCCTTGGACGTGACGGTGACCAGGCCGGTGGAGGCGACGGCCGCGACCGAGGTCACGCCCGCGATGCCGGAGATCTCCTCCGACAAGGAGCCCTCGCAGTGGCCGCAGGTCATGCCCTTGACCTGGTACACGGTGGTGACCGAGTCGGTCTGCTCGATCCGCACGTCGGCCGCGCCGTCGTGGCAGGAACCGGTGGGCGAGCAGCAGGAACCGGTGGACTGGGGGGTCTCTGTCTCGGCGGTCATGACGTTCTCCTCTTCGCGAACACGTAACGGCGGCGTGGCGGGGCACAGGGCGTCGCGGAGGACTCCCGGCGTTCCGTCGTATCCACACTATACCCCTAGGGGGTATCAATGCGATCCGGCGGCGCCCTGCGCCGGCCCCGTGGCCGCCCATGGCGCGTGCGGGTCGCCTACGGCGCGCGCCGGGCCCGGTGTCGCGCATCGTCGCCTACCAGGGGGTCCAGGTAGCGGAACATGATCGTCTTCAGCTCCTGGACGTAGGCCGCGCGCTCCTCGCCCTCGTGGGCCATGATCAGGTCCAGCCCGGCCTTGAAGAGCATGAAGGTCATGTCGGCGATGCGGTGGACCTGGCCGCCCGGCACGTCCGGGAGGTAGTCGGCGAGCACCGATTCGACCCGCGTCAGCATCGTGGCGTGCAGCGTGTCGTGCTCCTCGGTGATCCGGCCGGGGATCTCCGGGCCGTGCATCAGGACGGAGAAGGCCGGGTTCTCGCAGTTGAAGGCGATGAGCGGGTCGAGGATGGCGTCCAGCATGCGGTCGAGCGGCAGCTCGATGTGGCTCTGGGTGAAGGCGGCGCCGTAGGTGTCCCGCCAGCGGTTGAGCAGCTGGTCGCCCAGCTCGACGGCGATGGCCTCCTTGTTCGGGAAGAACTGGTAGAGCGTGCCCGGCGACACCCCTGCCTCGCGGGCGATGGCGTTGGTGCTCGACGCGGTGTAGCCGCTGGTGCAGAAGACGCTGGCGGCGGCCTGGAGCAGTTGGGCGATACGGGCCTCGCCGCGGGCCTGGCGGCGGCGAGGGCGGGCGGATCCCGGCGTCCCGCCGTCCGGTCCGGCGGTGGATCCGCCGTCCGCTGCGGCGCCCTTGGTGGCTTTGGCCTCCGACACGGTCCATCCCCGGCTCTCATGATGCGGTTGACAAACGCGAGTGCTCGCTCGCATTCTAGTGAAACGCGAGCGACTACTCGTGTTTGCCAGGGTAAGTGGCAATGACCGACCCATGCTGCCCTGTGCCGCCCGGGTCTCGGTGAAGGGGACACCGCACCATGTCCGAAGTCAACCGTTCCGCGCCGCCCCCGATCGGCGGCTGGACCCGGTTCGTCACCGCCCGACCGCGGTTCGCGCTGCTGGCCGCGCTGGTGATCACCGCGCTCGCCGTGTTCGCGGGGAGCGGGGTGGCGGACCGGATGGGCAGCGGCGGCTGGCAGGCGCCCGACGCCGAGTCGACCTACGCGACCGAGGTGCTGGCGAGGGAGTTCCCCGCCTCCCAGCCCAACCTGCTCCTGCTGGTGGACAGCGGTTCCGCGACCGTCGACGACCCGGCGGTGGCCGCAGAAGCCGCCCGCCTGGTCGAGCGGCTGAAGGCCGAGCCGGGGATCTCGGGCATCGGGTCCTACTGGGAGACCGCGTCCCCCGCCCTGCGCTCCGAGGACGGTCACGAGGCGGTCATCGCCGCCCGGATCGGGGGCGACGAGAAGACGGCGGGCGAGACCCTCGACCGGATGGCCCCGGACTTCGCGGGGGAGCGGGGGCCGGTGACCGTCTTGCTCGGCGGACCGGTGGCGGTGCAGCACGAGATGCAGACGATCATCCAGGAGGATCTGCTGCGGGCCGAGCTGATCGCCCTGCCGGTGACGCTCGTCCTGCTGGTCATGGTCTTCGGCAGCGCCGTCGCCGCGATGCTGCCGCTCGGTGTCGGCATCGTCGCCATCCTCGGCACCAACGCCGTGCTGCGGGGCCTGACGGAGTTCACCGACGTCTCGGTCTTCGCCATGAACCTCACCACGGCGCTCGGCCTCGGACTCGCCATCGACTACGCCCTGTTCATCGTCCGCCGCTTCCGCGAGGAGCTGGCCGGCGGGGCGGACCCCCTGGCCGCGGTGGGCAGGACGCTGCGGACCGCCGGGCGTACGGTGCTGTTCTCGGCGCTGACCGTGGCGGTGTCCCTGTCGGCCATGCTCGTCTTCCCGCAGTACTTCCTGCGGTCCTTCGCCTACGCCGGGATCGCCGTGGTCCTCCTGGCCGCCGCTGCCGCACTGATCCTGCTGCCCGCCGCACTCGTGCTGCTCGGCCACCGGGTCAACGCGCTGGACCTGCGCCGCCTGTTCCGCCGCCGGAAGGAGGAGACCGCCGGCGCCGGTGCGTCGCCCGGCCGGGGATGGGCGCGGCTGGCCGTGCTGGTGATGCGCAGGGCGCCCGTCTTCGCCGTCGTCACCACCGTCGGGCTCCTCCTGCTCGGACTGCCCTTCCTGGGCGTCAAGTTCGGCACGGCGGACGACCGGCAGCTGCCCGCCGGAGCGGAGTCCCGGGTCGTTCAGGAACACCTCCGCGACGGGTTCCCCGGCAGCCCCGGCGGCGGCCTGGAGGTGCTGGCCGAGGGGCAGGGGTCCCCCGCCGAGTACGCGGAGCTGAGGGGCCGGATCGAGCGGCTCCCCGGCGTCCTGCGGGTCGACGGCCCGGTCACCGGGGAGGCCGTCGCCTACTACGGTGTGCTGCCCGAGGGGGAAGCCGTCGGCGAGAAGGCCCAGCAGCTCGTACGGGATCTGAGAGCGGTGCCCTCCGCCTCCTCCCTCGACACCTCGGTGACGGGCACGGCGGCGGTCCTGGTCGACTCCAAGGACGCCATAGCCGACCGGTTGCCCTGGGCGGTGGGGATCATCGTGGTGGTCACCCTGCTCCTGGTCTTCCTGCTCACCGGCAGTGTGCTCATCCCGCTCCAGGCGGTCGTGCTCAACGCCCTCAGCCTGACCGCGATGTTCGGAGCGGTGGTCTGGGTCTTCCAGGACGGGAATCTCTCCGGGCTGCTCGCCTTCACCAGCACGGGCGACATCGAGACGACGCTGCCCGTCCTGATGTTCTGCGTCGCCTTCGGACTCTCCATGGACTACGGGGTCTTCCTGATATCCCGGATCAAGGAGGAGCACGACCGCACAGGCGACCACGAGCACTCCGTCACCTTCGGACTCCGGCACACCGGCGGACTGATCACCGCGGCCGCCGTGATCCTCGCGGTCGTGATGGTGGCCATCGGCACCTCACGGGTCACCAACACCAAGATGCTGGGACTCGGCATCGCCCTCGCCGTCCTGATGGACGCCATGGTGGTGCGGGGCCTGCTGGTCCCCGCGGTGATGAAGCTGATGGGCCGCTCCACCTGGTGGGCCCCCGCGCCCCTGCGCTCCTTCCACCGCAGGTTCGGCCTCAGCGAAGGGGACGGGGAAGCCGTTCGGAAACAGCCCCCGGGGAGGCCGGGAACACCCCCGGAGCGGGCCCCGGAGGGCCCGCGGGACACCGAACGGGTGGAGGCCGGGGGGTCGGCCCCGCCGCCCGTCCCGGACGACGCCAGGGGCCTGCCGGCGGCATCGGCAAAGGGGCGCTGACCTGGGATTTCATGCTCCGACTGGCTAGAATTACCCCATCGGAAAAGGGGGCCCGGATGGACCGGAACGTGACGACGACGGACGATGTGCTGGCACTGATGGACGGGCTGTTCGCGCCGGCGGCGGACCGGTGGACGGCCGGCGGGGCGTCCTGGTGGGACGACTTCTACGCGGACCGTACGAAGACGGTGCCGTTCTTCGTGGACAAGCCCGACGAGAGCCTCGACGGGTATCTCCGCCAGGGGCTGATCGCCCCGGGCCGTGCGCTCGACCTCGGCTGCGGCCCCGGCCGCAACGCGCTGCACCTGGCCTCACTCGGCTTCGACGTCGACGCGGTCGACCTCTCCTCGGAGGCGATCGCCTGGGCCCGGGAGCGGGCGGAAGGCGCGGGGGCCCACGGTGTCCGGTTCCACCGCGGTGACGCGTTCGCGCTGACGGCGCCGGGGGCCGCCCTGGCCGGGCCCTACGACCTGATCCACGACTCCGGCTGCTTCCATCACCTGCCGCCCCACCGGCGCATCAGCTATCTCGCCCTCCTGGAGCGTTGCCTCGCGCCCGGCGGCCACTTCACGCTCACCTGCTTTGCCGCCGGGGAGGGCGGGATGGGGTCGGAGC
>NZ_JAAXYC010000042.1 GCF_018619185.1 Streptomyces sp. McG3
GGTCGGACAGGGGCGGTCGGCCGGGCTGACGGGGCCGGTCAGACGCGGATGACCTGGGGTCCCAGGAGGGAGTACCGCTGGGCCTCGGCCGAGGAGAGCCCCGCGTCGGTGATGATCGCTTCGAAGTCGCCGACCCCGGCGAACCGGCAGAAGCTCACCGCACCGAACTTGCTGTGGATCCCGGCGAAGATCCTGCGCCGCGAGCTGCGGAGCGCCTGCGCCTTCACCTCGGCGACGGCGGGATCCGGGGTGGTGAGGCCGTACTCGCGGGAGATGCCGTTGGCTCCGAGATACGCGAGGTCGATGACGAAGTCCGCGAGCATCCGGGAGGCCCAGTGGTCGACGGTCGCCATCGTCGAGCCGCGTACCCGGCCGCCCAGCAGCAGCACCGAGGTCTTCTCGGCCCCGGCGAGGGAGGTGGCGACGGCCAGGGAAGCGGTGACCACGGTCAGCGGCCGGTCCTGGGGGAGCGCCTCGGCGATGAGCTGCGGGGTGAAGCCCTCGTCGACGAAGACCGTCTCGGCGTCGCCGAGCAGATCGGCGGCGGCGGTCGCGATCCGCGACTTCTGCGGAACGTTGCGCGTGGTGCGGACGGCGAGCGTGGTCTCGAAGCCGGCCGACTCCACCGGGTAGGCGCCGCCGTGGGTCCGGCGGACGAGTCCGTGCTCCTCCAGCACATGCAGATCGCGGCGGACGGTCTCCTTGGCCACCTTGAACAGGTCCGCGAGGGCGTTCACCCCGACCGACCCCTCCCGCCGGGCCGTGTCCAGAATTCCCCGACGGCGTTCCTCGGTGTCCACGGCGCACTTCCCTGGTCGCTGCTGGGCCCGCTACGGGCGGAACCCGTCTGTCCGTTCGGGCTCATGTGTCGTTTGTACAAGCAGTCCCGGGGCGACTACCAGCCGCTTCACCAGATCCCCTCAGCCCGATCGTGCCCGTTTCCCGAGTATGACGGTGCTGGTCAGGCCGAGGACGGTCATCGGTCCGGTCGCCGGGGCTGCCCGCTTCACCGTGATCACCGCCCGAATCGCGCCCGAAGTGCGGAGCCCCGGCGTCGGCGGTGCCCGGGAAGGGGCACGCGAAGGCCGGGGCAAGGGGCTCGGGAACGCCGGAGCGAGGGCTCGGGAAGGACGGAGCGAGGGCTCGGGACGGACCGGCGAGGCGCGCGGGCGGAGCCGGACCGGCTCAGGCCGGCACTCGGCACACGTCAGGAGAGAACGGCGCTGTCCTCGCCCTCGGTGCGGTGGGGCCGGGGCACCGCGGACCTGCCCGGCGCCTCCGGATAGAACCGCTTGGCCCAGCGCCTGAACGGGCCGATCGGTCCGTCACCGGAAGCCAGCCGGGGCGGCTGCTGATACTGCTTGTGGTGCCAGATCGGGAAGTCGGCGGCGGTGAACTCGCAACTGGACCGGAAGACGGGGCGGTCCAGGAGCCGCGCCGCGGTACGGCTGACGATCCGGGCGAGCCCGGGCGGCAGTCGGCCCGGCTCGTCGAAGGCGATGCGGTTCAGCTGGCGGAACTGCATCCGGTTGGGTCCGATGGCCGTCGGCATCACCATCGTGCACATCCGCAGTCCGAAGCGCGGCGTGTGGACGTCGGCGTGCAGGCACCCGAGTCCGTAGCCGTCCACCTTCACGTCCACGGTGAAGTCGCCCACGAGCGGCGCCGACTCGTGGGCCCGCATGGCGACATGGAACGTCGCGTCGTCGTACGCCACGGGGCCGTCGATCTCGGCCTTGGCCCAGCCGTGCAGGGTGGCGAAGTGCCCGAGGTCGACCGAGTTCTCGATGACCTCCTGGACGTTGCCGGCCAGCTCCCAGGCGGCCGTACGGGCGGGCCTGTGCCCGATCTCGTGCCACTGCGGGACGGACCAGTCCGGATCCCGGCCGTCGTGGTGCCGCCAGACGAAGACGCCCCCGTTCACCTCCTGGACGGGCAGTTGCGTCAGCGGGGACCGGGGCGGCGGCGTGCCGTACCCCGTGCGCACACAGGTGCCGTCGGGGCCGAACGAGAAGAAGTGGAAGGGGCACGTGAGGTCCTCCCCCTCGACCTTCGCCAGACCGAGATGGGCCCCCAGGTGCGGGCAGTACGGACGGACGGCGCGGAGCGCCCCCGTGCCGGTGCGGTACAGGACGACGTCGCGCCCCGCGAGCGGCCGGGTGAGCACGGTGCCCGGCCGCAGCTCGTGCGAGAAGGCCAGGGCGGACCAGCCGCTCGGATAGGGCAGGGCGGGCGCTCCCGCCGCATCGGCCGGTGTCGGACCCTCACTGATGGTGCGCCCGTACTCACGTGCCACTCCCACGACTCCCCCTCCACGATCGGTCGCACGGAGGCTGCCCAGAGCCGTCCCGCGATCCTCCCGACACGCCGCACGTCACCCGAACGGGAGGATGGGTGCCACGTGTTGACGGACCGGGTCCGCGGCCGTCAGAGCTCGTCGCCGAAAGCCTCGGCCAGCTCACGCCACGCGGCACGCGGCAGGCCGGCGCCGCCCTCGTCGGCGGTGAGCACCTGCAACGCCACATGGTCGGCGCCGGCGTCGAGGTACTCCCGGGTCCGGCGCCTCACCTGCCCGGCGTCGCCCAGCGCGAAGAGGGCGTCGAGCAGACGGACGCTGCCGCCGCCGTCGAAGTCGCCTTCCGTGAACCCCAGACGCAGCAGGTTGTCGGTGTAGTTGGGCAACCGCAGATACATCCCCAGCATCGTCCGCGCGGTGGTGCGCGCCCGGTCGAGGTCGGTGTCCATCACCACCGTCAGCTCCGGGGCGAGCAGCGCGTCGGGGCCGAGCGCCTCACGGGCCTCCGCGGTGTGTTCGGTGGTGACGAGATAAGGGTGCGCCCCCAGCGACCGGCCGGCCGCGAGCTTCAGCATCCTCGGACCGAGAGCCGCCAGGACCCGATGGCCGGAGCCCACGGACGGTTCGGCGGAGTCGAGTGCGTCGAGGTACGACACCATCGCGCTGTACGGCTTCGCGTACTGCGGCACCATCGGACCGTGGCTGACGCCCAGGCCGAGGACGAAGCGATCGCGCGCCTCCGGACCGATCGCCGCGATCGCGGCCGCGGCCTCCTCGGCCGTGTGGTTCCAGATGGACAGGATGCCGGTGGCCACCGTGATCGACCGGGTGGCGGCCACGACGGCCGCCGCGTCCTCGGGCGTCGGACTGCCCCCGATCCAGACGGTGCCGTACCCCAGCGCTTCGAGCTCGGCGAGCGCCTCCGCGATCGCCTTCCCGCCCGCGTCGTCCACCCGTGAAGCGTGCAGGGCGCCGCTCCAGATCCCCACACGCCCGAAAGTCCTGCCCGTTCCGGAAATCTCAGAAGTCATGGTGGGATCAACAACGGCCCGGCCCGACTATTCCTCTCCGTGCGGAGATTCCCCCGTCCGGGTGGGCGGAGCAGGGGACGGGGGACCTCCGGCGGGCGTCACGGCGTCAGGGGCGTCTGTCAGCCCTCCGGGACGTCCTTCATGAACACGACTCCGTCGACGCGGGCCAGGTGTGCCGGGTCGAGCGGGGCGTACCCGAAGTACGGGGATGTGCGGCGGACGGGGCCCGTGACGCCGAGGACGGCGGCCAGTTCGGAGGCGTCCACCAGGCAGCGCTCCTCCGGGAGCGCGTACAGGGTTCCTTCGAGGGTGTCCGGCGGGGGAACGTCGACCCCCTGGTGCCTCATCGTGCCGAAGGCGGTGGCCAGGAAGCCGTACTCCTCGCCCAGGCGGGCCTCGACCACGGCGCCCGCGCTCCACCACTCCAGCCGTCGTCCGCCCATCCGCATCGAGCTGATGTCCCGCTGGAGATGGCTGTTGTGGGCGTGCGCCAGAACCGGCCCCCGCTCGGCGAGAGCGAGGAGATTGCCGGCCATCATCTGGTCCCGCAGGCCCGTCAGCCGTGACAGCCGGCTCGGTGACGTGTCCGCCATCCAGAAGTGGTACCGCAGCAGCCCCGAGGCGGCCCGTGCGTACAGCAGCGCCCGGTCGAACGCGTCCCGCGAGGTCACCGCGATCAGGTGCGGCGTCCACGCGTCGAGCAGCGCGCCCAGGTCATCGGCGAGCAGGCGCAGTTGCCCGGCCTCGGCCGACCGCCCGAAGGACGCGGACGGGTCCAGCATCGCCGCCGGGTCGGTCCACCGGTCGTCGGAGCCGAGGAGACGGTCGAGCGTTCCGGCGGTGCAGGGGAGCAGGCCCGGGTCCACGTGGTCGGCGAGAACGCGGTGGAGCGAGGTGAGGGCCTCGCGCGGGCTCGCCGCGAAAGCCATCTCCAGCGGCCCGTCGAAGCCGGCGAAGCGGACCCGGTCGGACGCGGGCCTGCCGTCGTTGAACGCGCGCATCCAGCCCACCAGTTCACGATTGGCCGCCGACTCGCCGAGTCCGTGGCCGAACCCCCGCTCCATTGCCCCGTCGAGCGTCCCCGCGCCCGTCGTCACGTAGTCGTCCACCAGCAGTCCCGCCACACAGTCGCTCTCGATGGTGATGGTCCGGTAGCCCTCCCGTTCGACGAGCTGTCGGAAGAGCGCGTTGCGCAGAAGGAGAGGGGCGTCCACCCCGTGGGTGGGCTCGCCCAGCGTCAGTACGCGGGGCGGCGAGGCGAACAGCCTCATGACGGAAGCCGCGTCGACGGCGTGGGCGATGTCCTTGATGTCGTTGGCCATGGCTTCAACCGTATCGTTGAACCCTCGGTGGAGACTTTTACGCGATACCTTGGGATCCATGAGGCAGAACCCTCAAACAGCAGGACGACTCCGGCCCGTCGACCTGGCCCGTCGGCACGGATTGTCGACGCAGGCCGTCAGGAACTACGAGGCGGCGGGGATCCTCCCGGCCGCCGGGCGCACCCTCCACGGCTACCGCACCTACGCGCCGCTGCACGCGCACGCCCTCGCGGCGTTCCTCGCGCTGGTCCCCGGGCACGGGCACGGGACCGCGGCGTCGATCATGCGGGCGGTGAACCGCGACGATCAGGAGGAGGCGTTCCGTATCGTCGACGAGAGCCACGCCCAGCTCCTGGAGGACCGGCGCACCCTGCGAGCGGTCGAGAGGGCCCTCGGCGATCTGGGGCCCGGCGTCGCGCCCGCGCCCGACGACGCGGCGAGCCCCGGCGGGATGTTCGTGGGACCGCTGGCCGGGAAGCTGGGAATCAGGCCCGCCACGCTGCGGAAGTGGGAGCGCGCCGGTCTCGTGACCCCGCGCCGCGACCCGCGGACCGGCTACCGGGTGTACACCGAGGCCGACGTACGGGACGCCGGACTGGCCCACCAGCTCAGGCGGGGCGGCTACCGCCTTGAGCAGATCGCACCGTTGATCGCCCAGGTCCGGGCGGCCGGCGGTCTGGAGCCGCTGGCGGCCGCCCTGCGGGACTGGCACGCCCGGCTGGCCGCGCGGGGGAGGGCGATGCTGGCCGGGGCCGCCGAGCTGGACGCCTACCTCCGCCACGCGGACGACGGCCCCTGACGGAACGGCAGCGGGCCGCCGGCACGGCCCACCCGGCGGGCGAGTGAGGTCTCCGCCGCCCCCGCCCGCTCCCCGTCAGGCGGGCAGCCGCCCCAGCAGCGCCGCGAAGTCCGTGCCCGCGGGAAGCGTGCCGAAGGCGAGCCCCTGGTCCCCGGCGAGGCGGGACGCGCAGAACGCGTCGGCCACCGCCGCTGGTGCGTGGCGCACCAGCAGCGAGCCCTGGAGCACGAGAGCGGCCCGTTCGACGACCCGGCGGGCCCGGAGCTGAGCGTCCTCCGGGCGCGCGAGCTCGGCCCGCAGCTCCCGCCAGGCCGCGTCGAGGCGCGCGTCCGCCCCCGCCGCCGCATCGATCTCGGCGTGCAAGGCCTCCAGCGACGCGGGCTCCCGCGTCAACGCCCGCAGCATGTCGAGGGCGTTGACATTGCCGGAGCCCTCCCAGATGCCGTTGAGCGGGGCCTCGCGGTACAGCCGCGGCATCCCGGACGCCTCGTCGTACCCGTTGCCGCCGAGGCACTCCAGCGCCTCGGCCACTGCCACCGGCTGCCGCTTGCACACCCAGTACTTGCCGATGGCCGTGGCCAGGCGCAGGAAGGCGCGTTCCCCGTCGTCGCCCCGGTGGGCGCGGTCGGCGGCCCCCGCCAGGCGCAGGGCCAGGGTCGTGGCGGCCTCGGACTCCAGGGACAGGTCCGCCAGGACGTTGCGCATCAGGGGCTGGTCGATCAGCCGGGCACCGAACACCGAGCGGTGGCGCGCGTGGTGGGCCGCCTGCGCGAGCGCGGCACGGGTGCCGGCGGCGGAACCGAGCACGCAGTCGAGCCGGGTCATCGTCACCATGTCGATGATGGTGCGCACCCCCTTGCCCTCGTCACCGACGAGCCACGCCACGGTGTCGTCGAACTCGGGCTCGCTGGAAGCGTTGGAGCGGTTGCCGAGCTTGTCCTTGAGCCGCTGGATGCGGAAGGTGTTCCGGCTCCCGTCCGGCAGCACGCGCGGCACCAGGAAGCACGACAGTCCGCCGGGCGACCGGGCGAGAACCAGGAAGAGGTCGTTCATCGGCGCGCTGGTGAACCACTTGTGCCCGCGCAGCCGCCAGGTGCCGTCGGCCTGCTCGGCGGCGGCCGTGGTGTTGGCGCGCACATCGGTGCCGCCCTGCTTCTCCGTCATCCCCATGCCGGCGAGCAGGCCGCGCTTGGTCGCGGGGGCGCTCAGCCCGGGCTCGTACACACGGCTGGTCAACAGCGGTTCGTACGTCTTGGCGAGGTCGGGGGAGCGGCGCAGCGCCGGGACGACGGCGTACGTCATCGAGACCGGGCAGAGGTGGCCCTGCTCCAGCATCGTGGCCAGCATGAAGCCGCCGGCGCGGGCGACATGGGCCCCGGGGCGTTCGTCGGCCCAGGCGGCGCCCGCCAGCCCCGCCCGCACCGAGGCGTCCATCAGCGAGTGGTAGGCGGGGTGGAACTCGACCTCGTCGATCCGGTGGCCGAAGCGGTCGTGGGTGCGCAGCTCCGGCTCGTGGCGGTTGGCCTGGTCGGCCCAGTGCTGCGCCTCCTGGCTGCCGACGTAGCGGCCGAAGCGGTGCAGCTCGTCCAGGTGCCATGCGGCGCCCTCGCGGCTTATCCCGTCGAGCAGCACCGCGTCGTCGGCGGCGTCGTGACCGGTGAGCGGAGGCGGCTGGTTCGTCACCTCGTGCGTCACGGCGGTCGGGTTGCTGCGCGGTCCGGTGGGCGTGGGCATCGGTTCTCCTCCGGGAGACGGGACGGCGGGTTGCGGCACACGGGGTACGGGGACGAGAGGGCGCGGCCCGGGTCAGAGCGCAGCGGAACGGTCAGGGGCCGCGCCCGCACAGCGCAGGGCCACGGCGGTGAGACGGGTGACGAGCCGGTCCGTGTCGTATACGGCCGAGGTGCTCAGCGGGTACACGAGGACCTCTCCGACGGCGCCGGTCAGCGCCGCCGCGGTGATCTCCGCGTCCTGGTCCGGCAGCAGGCCCGCGGCGACCCCCTCGCCGATCACCGCGGCGAACAGCGCGCGGTAGCGGCGCCGGAAGTCGAGACGCTCCGCGCCGACGGCGGGTTCGGCCGGCGCCGCGAGCAGCGCGTACGCCAGACCCTGGTTCTCCAGGGCGCGGCGGGCGAACACCACCACTCCCCGGCGCAACCGCCCGGCGGGGTCGCCGTCGCCCTCCAGCACCTCACCCAGGACATCCACCTCGCGCTGCGCGGCGCGCCGGAAGACCTCCACGGCCAGCGCGGACTTGGACGAGAAGTGCTGGTAGACGGAGCCCGCGGCGATCCCGGCCGCGTCGGCGACAGCGGTCACGGACGCCTGCGCCCAGCCCACCTCGGCCACGACCTCGGTGGCGCGGGCGACCAGATGCTCCCGGGCGGCTTCGAGCCGACGGAGCTCGGCCGGTGTCTTGCGGTAGGCCATGAATGAAGTGAACCACCATTCAGATGTTCTCGCCAGGGCCGCTCGGCGAGCCCCGACGTCCTCACCGGAAGGGCGATCCCCGCTCCCGGTCCACATGCTCCGCAAGGTATCTTGCATCGCATGGAACCCGGTGATGCAGCCAAGCAGGCACGGGCGGCCGCGCAGTTGCGCAAGGGCGTCCTGGAGTACTGCGTACTCGCGCTGATGCGGGACCGCCCCCGCTACGGCGTGGAACTCCTCCACGCCCTTGAGGACTCCGGTGCCCTGGCCACCAGCCAGGGCACCGTCTACCCGCTGCTCTCCCGGCTCCGCCGCGACGACCTGGTCACCACCACCTGGCAGGAGTCCGACTCCGGACCGCCCCGCCGCTACTACGCGCTCACCGACGGGGGGCGTGCCGCACTCGACGAGTTCACCCGCGTCTGGCCCGGCTTCCGCGACGCGGTCGACGCCTTCCTCGCCACCCCGCACCCCTCCCACGGAGACCTCGCATGAAGACCTTCGCCGACCCCGTACACACCTACTCCGCCGTCGAGCGGGAGAGCTCCGCACTCCCCGCCGACCGCAGGCTCTGGCGGACCCGCCGCGCCTGAGTCGGTGCGCCACCCCGCACGAACCGGTGCGGGTCCGCGCGGGTCAGTGCCGGGTGGGCCGGTAGGTGAGCTCCTGGGTACGGCCGTCGAGCGTCCGGCTCCCGATCAGTTCGAGGTCGAAGTCGGCCGCACCCCGCAGGACCGGTTCCGTACCGGTCCGACCGGTGATGACAGGGAAGAGCGTCACTTGGACACGGTCGACCAGGCCGGCGGCCATCAGCGCCCGGTTCATCGACAGGCTGCCGTGCGAGCGCAACGGCACATCGGACTCTTCCTTGAGACGGGTGACGATATCGACGGCGTCGCCGTTCGCTACGGTCGCGTCCGGCCAGTCGAGGGGTTCCTCGAGCGTGGTCGACACCACCGTCGTCGGCAGGCTCCTCATCCGCGTGACCCATGCGTCACCCACGCCGGACTCCTCCGTGCTCGGGCCCAGCAGCCGCACGAACTCCCGATAGGTATGGGCCCCGAAGACCATCCGCTGCTCCGCGCCGTACAGCGACAGCCGGTGGTCGAGCAGCTCGGGTCCCTGCTTGCCCCAGTAGCCGCCCCAGTCGCCGTTTCCGTTGTAGGAGCCGAAACCGTCGAGGCTGGAAAACACGTCGAAGGTGTAGGTAGCGGTCATGATGCTCTCCCCGGGAGAGTCCGGTCGATGGACATAGGTACAGACTGCGTCCGGTGGGAGAACTCATCGGGTGGTCTACCGGGTCACCGCCGTCCTACCCCCCCCTCTGCAAGGAGTACGTACGTTGTCGTCGCCATCGGGCCTGGTCGCAGCCCTGGAACGCCACCAGGTCGCGGTCTATGTGGGGGCACTGGTCGCCGGTGGCCTGGTGGGCCGGGCCACGCCCGGTGCGGGGCCGGGCCTGGAGCACGCGATCAACCCGGTGCTGGCCGCCCTGCTGTACGTGACGTTCCTGCAAGTGCCCGCCGCCGAACTGTTCCGTTCGGTGCGGGCGGGCCGCTTCCTGGCCGCGACGCTGGTGGTGAACTTCGTCGTGGTGCCGCTGGTGGTCGCCGCGATGTTCGGCTTCCTCCCGGACGACCGGGCGGTCCGCCTCGGCGTGCTGCTGGTCCTCCTGGCCCCGTGCGTCGACTACGTGATCGTCTTCAGCGGGCTCGCCGGCGGCAGCAGCGAACGCCTGCTCGCCGCGACCCCGTTGCTGCTGCTCGCCCAGATGGTGCTGCTGCCGGTCTATCTGTTCCTGTTCTTGGGCCCGGACCTGGCCGACGTGGTGGAGGCCGGACCGTTCGTCGAGGCGTTCGTCGTGCTGATCGTCATCCCGCTCACGCTGGCCTGGCTCACCCAGGCGTGGGCAGCACGCCGCCCGGCCGGGCGGCGGACCGCCGACGCGATGGGCACGGCCATGGTGCCGCTGATGGCCGCCGTCCTGCTCACCGTGGTCGCCTCCCAGGTACCGAAGCTCGGCGACGCCGGCAGCCTCGCGAACGTGGGCCGTGTCGTGCCTTTCTATGTGCTCTTCCTCGTCGTGATGGCGTTCGCTGGGCTCGGTGTCACCCGCCTGTTCCGCCTGGAGGCCCCGGCCGGGCGGGCGATCGTCTTCACGGGCGCGACCCGCAACTCCCTGGTCGTCCTGCCCCTCGCCCTGGCGCTGCCGGACACGCTCGCCGTCGCCGCCGTGGTCGTGGTCACCCAGACCCTGGTCGAGGTGATCGGCATGGTCGTCTACGTCAGAGCCGTGCCCCGGCTGCTGCCGCTGCGGAGCTGATCCGCACCCGCGCGTGACGCCCCTGGTCCGGGCCGCCACCGATCAGCCGCCCGGCGCGGCCATGGAAGGTGACGAGGCATCGCTCGGAGCGGGCTCGGCCCGGTGGCCGGGCGCCGACGGGGACGGTCCAGACGTCCGAGGTGCCCTTGGCCCGGCCCGGAAGGGCGTACACGAGGGTCGAGGCGTCCAGCCGTGCCGCCTGGTCGTCGGCGCTGCGGGTCTCGGCGACGGGAGTCTCACGCAGGGGTCGGAGGTCCAGTACGTGCAGTCGCCACGGGTTCCGGTGCCCGCGCGGACCCTCCTCTTGGAGGCGATCCGGGTGCCGTCGGGCGAGCGCGACGGGCATGCGGCGCCGTGGCGGGGTCTCCACGTTCTTGACCAGATGGCCGGTCCGGTTGTCGAGGTTGCCGTCGAGAAGCAGGACGAGGCGTACGAGTCGCCGCTGACGAACAGCGTCCGGGCGGCCATCCGGCCCGAAGGAGAGTCCCGCGCCCGATGGGGGATGCCGCCGTGCATGACGATGGCGTCGTAGTGGGCGAACCGCCCGAGCACCCGCGGCCCATCGCTCTTCGCCCGGGACACCGAGGGGGCGACGTAGACGCGGTCACGCTCGTGTTCCCGCGCCGCCCGGAACTCGGGGGTCGCCGCGGCCTGCTCCCACGCGGTCGTGAAGCCAGGATCCAGGCCCTCGTGGGGGTCGCTCCCGTCGACCGGCGGATCGCCGAGGCCGGAGGCCATGGCCGCCTGTCCGGTGTTGGGGGCGACCACGGCGGGGATCGCGGTCAGCGCCATGGCCAGGGCGATCCGCACGCCGGTGCGACGTCCGCGGTGCGCGGGGCGGGGTGGGCGAGACCGTCGATGCCTACCGGGTCCTCTGTACATGGGTGGTGTCGCTGCCCAGGGGGGCGCCGTCCGCGCCGGTCGGCGTGAGGTCCGGTACGGGGTTGCCGTGCCGGTCGACCAGGACGGAATGGGGCTCGCCCGGCGCGAAAGCGTGCCGCTCACCCCATTGGCGCAGCGTGAGGATGACCGGGAACAGGGCGCGGCCGGCGTCGGTGAGGGCGTACTCCTGGCGGCGGCCCGACGGTGCGGTGCGCTGGACGAGGACTCCGTGGGCGAGGAGCTTGCGGAGGCGGTCGGTGAGGATGTTGCGCGCGATGCCCGTACGCCGTCGGAACTCGGTGAACGAGGCCGCGCCGTCCATCGCGTCACGGATGACGAGCAGGCTCCATCGGTCGCCGACGAGGTCGAGGGTGCGGGCGACGGGGCAGTCGGGATCCGACCACGGTGCGTCCGGGGTGCGCGGGGGTGCGCCTGTCATGACACCTCCCAAGGAGTTGCGGATTGAAACCATCATGCCGTAGCGTCAAAACAGTTGCAAAATGCTACCGATCGAGTGGGGTCGTGATGAACGCAAGGCATCGAGCGCTGCTGGCGGTGGTGTGCGGTGTCGCTGTGGCGAGCGTCTACGCCGCGCAGCCGGTCCTGGAGCCGATGGGACGCGACCTCGGTGTTCCGGCTCGGCTCACCGGCTGGTTCGTGGCCACCGGTCAGTTCGGTTATGTGGCGGGCCTGTTGCTGCTGGTGCCGCTCGGCGATGTGGCTGACAGACGCCGCCTCATCGTCGTGCACCTGGCGGTCATCTCGGTGGGCATGATGCTCACGGCCCTGTCGTCGGCGGCGTGGCAGGCGCTCGCGGGGCTCGCGACGGCCGGGGTGTTCGCGGTCGTGGTGCAGATCGCGGTGGCCTACGCGGCGTCGGCCTCCCCTCCCGCCGAACGCGGACGGAACATCGGGGTGGTGACCTCGGGCGTCGTGGTCGGCATTCTGGGTGCGCGGGTCGCCACCGGCGCGCTCGCCGAAGTGTGGGGGTGGCGCAGCGTCTACGTCGTGCTCGCGGTGCTTGCCCTCGGGCTCGCGGCCCTGGTGCCGGCCGTACTGCCCCCGGACCCGCGTGCGACGTCCCCCGCGAAGTACCGCGAGGCCGCCTCCTCGCTGGGCCGGCTGCTGGGCCGGCGCACCTTCCTGACGCGCGGCCTCATCGCGTTCTTCCTGTTCGCGTCGTTCGGAACCCTGTGGAGCGGGCTGTCCACGCCCCTGGCGGCCGGGCCCTGGCAGCTGAGCGAGACGCAGATCGGGCTGTTCGGCATCGCCGGCCTGGCCGGCGCACTCGGCGCGGCGCGCGCCGGACGGTGGGCGGACTCCGGGCGCGCGACCCCGGTCAGCGGCGTCGCGCTCGCCCTCCTGATCCTTTCGTGGGCGGCGATCGCCCAGCTCCCGTGGTCCCTGTGGCTCCTGATCATCGGAATCGTGGCCCTCGACTTCGCGGTCCAGGCCGTGCATGTGAGCAACCAGCACGTGCTCACGGCTACCTGTCCGGATCGCCTGAGCAGCGTCATCGGCGGCTACATGGTCTTCTATTCACTGGGCTCCGCCCTCGGCGCGGCGGCCACCACGGCGACCTTCACGGCCTACGGCTGGACGGGCTCCAGCCTCCTGGGATCAGGATTCGCGGTCTGCGCGCTGGTCGTCTGGCTGGTCGTCGGGGCGGGTTCCCGGAGCGGCACCGCGGACGCGGACCCGGTTGGCGGTGGCCGGGCGCCGCACCCGGCTGTCGGAACACGGGCGGAGTGACGCCTCGTTGCCCCGGTGTGTCGCAACCCGTTCTTCCCGAGGCGTGCAGGAGCCAACCGGTGGCTACCGCTACACCGGCGGCTCTGCCCACCGTCCGCCCGTCCGCAGAAGCCGGCGGACCGCGTACGGGGCCAGCGCCGCGTTCGCCGCCGCATGATGGGCCAACTCCTCGTCGTCGAGGAGTGCTGCCAGCCGGGACCGCGGAAGACGCGGATGGCGCGCCGCCGCAGCCCTCACCGCGTGTTCCGGGTCCTGGCCGAGCCGCTCCACGGTGTCCGGATCGGCTTCGGGGTCGAGTGCGGCGAGGGCCCGGACCTCGGGGTCCCCGTGGTCGGCGAAGGCGGCCAGGCCGGCGGTCGGGAAGTTCGGCCGGGTGGAGAGGTGGCCGCGCTCGGGGCCGGTGTACTCGAGGAAGCTGCGCAGCAGAAGCGGTGCGGGGGCGTCCGGATGGTTCTGGGCCAGCAGGACGCGCACGCCGAGGTCGTCGTCGGCGGCCAGCCGTGCGACGAGGTCCGGTGGCAGCAGATGCTCCTCGGCTGCCCGCCGGCGCAGCAACGGGTGGCCGGAGAGTGCGTCGCGCCGGACGATGCCGGGATCCCGGGGTGCCTCGGGCGCGGGGTGGAAGACGAAGAAGTGGTCCAAGGGGACCTGGTAGTCGATCCGGGCCCGTTCCGCCTCGCTCAGGGCGGGGTGGAGGGACACGGCCGGCCGGACGTCGGGGTGGGGGTCCGTCATGAGCGTGCGCCGGTCGGCCGGTTGCAGGTCACCGCGGTGGGCGACCTGCGTGCGCACGTCCGGGTCCGGATCGGTGACGAGCGCGTGGCATTCGGCAGGCCCCAGGTCCGCGCGTCGCGCGATCCGGCCCCGTATCTCCGGGTCCGGGTCGGCGGCCAGGAGGACCACCGCGTCGGGAGGGAGCGAGGGGTTGACGGCGATCATCGCCCTGTCCTCCTCACCGGCGGGCCCGGCGAGGACGCCCTCCACCACAGCCCTGGTGAGGGGACGGTGGAGCAGCAGGTCCGTGCGGTAACGGCACGGTCGGTCGGGAAGCTCACTCTCCACCCACGCCGGGTCCTCGGAGCGCGCGTGCCGCTGAGCCGTCTCGCGGACCACTCCGTCGGGGTCAGTGAGGAGGGCGGCCCGCGTGTCCGCGGACAGGGAGGTCCACTCGCCGACCCCCCAGCGGCGGACCTTCGCAATCGGATGGGTGGGCATGGAACGGCGCAGCCCGGCGGAGATCTGCTGGTAGAAGCCGCTGGCCATGAGTTCGTCGTCGTACGTGCTGATCATGCGGACGACGGCCTCGTCGGGCAGGGGCCTCGGCCGGGCGGGGGCGACCACCCGCGGTCCCTCGGCCAGGTGCGCGCGGACGAACCACTCGGGATCATCCAGGAGCCGGACCCGCTGGGCCGGATCGGCGTGGGGGTTGCGGGCGAAGAAACTGCGGGTGCGGGTGTCAGGGTGCTCGATCACCGCCTCCACGACGGCGTCGGGCAGGATCCGGTCCCGGCACAGCACCATCCGTACGGCCGGCGGAGCGTCGGAGAGCAGCCGCAGGAGGACGCTCTCCGGCACGGACGGGTTGAGAGCAAGCCCGGCGAGCCGTCGGGTGGGGAGATCGGCGTCCGCCCAGATCTGCTCAGGCGTAGGCATGTCGGAAACCCCCAAGCTGTCAACCGGCGTCGTGTCGATCCTGGCCGACGGTTCAGCCCGACGCCGGGCCGGTGCGGCGATCCCCGGTCAGCGCCGGCCGGCGGTAAGGACGACGAGGAACTGGCCGCCGCCCGACTCGATGCCGGAGGTCACCGGCAGCCCCGGTACCAGTCGGGAGAATCGGTCCACCAGCCAATCCGCCGCTTCCTGGGCGTCCTGCCTGGTCGGACAGCGGCCCACCATCTCGCGGCCCCCCTTGCGCTCCAGACGGGAGGCCACAGCGATCAGCGGCGCGGGTTCGACCACGTACAGGCGGTCCGGCCAGGCGATGGACACCTTGACCGCGCCCTTGCGGGAGTTGCACCCCCGGTGCGCGAGTCGCTCGGCGACCTTGGCCTTCCGATCGGCGGTCCGGCTGTCGACACTGGGGCCCTGCTGGTCGTTCACCGACTTGTCGGGGTCGACCGGTTCGTCGCACACCCAGCACAGCCAGCCATCGCGCTCGGCCACATCATGGAGAAGGCTCATCCGAGCAAACTAGCCCCTCTGGCCGTCGTCCCGTGCACCAGGGCCCCGGCGGAGTTCCGGGCGGTGGCACAGCCGGAACCCTTCGCGCCCGTTGGCGACCCCGGCCCGCTTCGTCGCACGCGTGGACGAGGAGGTCTCGACTCGGCGACAGGCCGCCGCAGCGCTCGTAGGATGCTCGGATGCCCCAGCCGACAGGGACGAGTCGCCGCATGTGGAGTGCGGCGTGGGCGGTCCTGTGCGCGGCAGGCCTCGCCGCCACTGCCGGACCGAGGACCTCCTCGGAACCGGAGCCGGAGTCCACGCCGACGCGCGTGTACTCCTCCTGCCTGGCGGCCGACACCAAGGCGACGGCCGGGGACAACGACCCCTGCGCCGGGGGCTGAAGAAGCGCCGGCCGGCCTCGGGCCACGAGCGTGTTCGCGGCCTCGTGCCGGCTTCGCCGATCGCTGATCACGGCCTTCGACGTTCGCAGGCCTTTCCGGCGGCGCGTGCGCGGGCTCCCGCTGGGACTACTTGGCGTCGCGCCGTCGGCGCGCGCGCTCGAACTCGGCGACATCCGACATCCAAGGGCCATACCGTTCGAGCGCGGCGCAGCCGCCACGGACGAAGGCGGTCACCAGGCTCCGGTACCCGCGGATCCCGTCGACCAGGCTGTACTCGACCCGGTACTCCGGATCCGACCCGCCCACTCCCTCGCGCACCGTCGTGATCCGGGCGACGGAGTCCGCGTAGAAGTGGAGCTGGATCCCCGCGCCCATCTCCTCGTCCTCGATCGTGAACACTTCGTTGTCGGCGGCAGAGCGGTCGCCGACGAACTCCCAGAACTCCGCGGTGGCGGAGCGGGGATGGTCCGGGAGCCACTTCTCCTCAGCGCCTTTGTCGTCGGTGAACGACAGGATCGCCGTTCTCGCACTCCCGCCGAAGGCGGCGCGGTCGCCGTCGGCCCGCTCGTCATCCTCCATGGGCGTATTCCTGGAGCGGTCAGCTGCCTCCGAGCACATCAGGAAGCTCACGGTGCGCACCGCGTCATCGACGAGTTCAGGGTGTGCACGACGCACGGCCGCGTCGACCGTCGCCTCCATCCGACCCCAGTCGCGCTTGTCCGTGGCGCGCTTTCCCCGCCGTGGATCGCGGCTGATCCACATCCCGGCGCACGCTTGTTCGGCGGTGGCGATCACCCGCATGACCTCGGGCAGCAGCGCGGGGCCGACGGCACCGGGTATCCGCTTCGGAACCGTCGAGCCGTGCAGGTACTGACCCGTGTACAACAGAATCGCGGAGTCGAGCGGACCGAGCGCGATGCCGCGCTCGGTGCGACGGCGGTCCGCATGGTACTTCTGAGCCCGTTTCCCGTTGGACGTCTCGGTGGCCGAGCCCATCGCCGCGCAGACCCGACCCTGTTCGAGCAGCTTGATGTCAGCCCCATGGGCGATGAGCCGACCCCGGTCCCACTGGATGCGTTGGAAGAGCGCGTCGACGTCGGCGGGTGCGGAGAGGAGGACCGGGTCCAGGAGCGCTACGGCGGCGTCCTCGTCGAGCCGGCCCCGGGTTCCGGCGGCGTCGCACAGCGGCAGGACCGCGGACCACAACAGCAGGTGTCTGCCCAGGTCCCCCTGGATCACCGCAAGATGGGCTTCCTTGATCGAGAACGTGAACGTGCGAGGCTCATGGTTGGCGTCGGCCCCGGCACCGAGCATCAGTTTCAACTCACCTTCCACGCGGATCACGTTCGGAATCCAGCCGCTCTGGCGCGTGAAAACGATGTCTCTCATGGGCGCATTCTCCCCCACCGACGAGACCCGGGTCCTGGTGGAAGCCCGGACCGCGCCCGCACGGATGTGATCACCTGCCCGCAGCGGGCGCCGCCGCCCGGCCGGGCTCAGTCGATCTTCTTGATCACCCGGGCGGGCACTCCCGCGACCACCATGCCGGCGGGAACATCACGCGTGACCACCGCACCCGCGGCGACCACCGCACCGGCACCGACGGTGACCCCTTGCGTGATCACGGCAGCTGTCCCGATCCAGACGTCGTCCTCGATGACGATCGGGGCGAAGGAGAGGTACTCGCGGCGCTCGCCCAGGGGCAGCGGATGGCCTCCGGTGATGAGGCTGACCTTCGGGGCGATCATGACACCGTTCCCGATACGGATGCCTCCCTTGTCCATGAAGGTGCATCCCTGGTTGACGAAGACGTCCTCCCCGAACGTCGTGTTCAGCCCGCACTCGGTAAAGAACGGCGGGTAGATCACCACCGACTCCGGCAGCGCGCCACCGAACACAACCGAAAGTAGTTCCGTGCGACCCGCGCTGTCGCTGAACGGAAGCACGTTCAGTCGGGAGGTCGCATCGGTCACCTCCACGATCCGCTCCGCGTGACGCGCGAACTCGGGCGTCTGGACATACATGACCTGCTCTGTGCGTGTAGACATGCGCCGATCCCACCACCGTGCACCACACACGATCAAACAACTCCCTACCCACGAGACACAACCAACGGTTGTGGAAGCAGGGCGGAAGGAAGCGGTGGATGTCGCAACGCGGCGGACGCTCGTGGCCGCCGTTACGGGGAGACCGCTGACCGGTCGACCGCATCGCAGGCACGCCCTGTCACCGCGAGCCCAGGAGGGCCCCGGCCTACCGATAGCCGGTCAGGCCGTCCGCCAGCTCCTCCTCGTCACCGTCACGCTGTGCGTAGAGGGCCTGTTGGAGGGGGAAGGTGCCGCGGATCGCGGTGATCCGCCCGGACATCGAAGCGTCGTCCCAGCCGCCGAGCGCCAGCACCCGGTCCAGCAGCTCCTCCCCGCAGCCGGCTCCGACGGCTGCCAGGTCCTCGGCGGGGTCGCCCAAGGTGACCTCGTCCCAGTCGATGACACCGCTGAGGCGTGGCACACCGTCCGAGAGCTCCCACAGGACGTTCTCACCGCCGAGGTCGCCGTGGACCACCGCGGAAGTGAGCGGGGGAAGGCCGCCGAGCGCGGCGAGTTCGCGCGCGGCACGCTCCCGGCCGCCGTCGGACATCAGCGGGAACAGATCGGCGCGCACTCCCGCCGCGAACTCCTGCCACTGACGCTCATGGGCTGCCGGAAGCACGGCGCGAGCCTTCTCGTCCCCGCCCGCGGCGATGAGCCCGGAGAGAAGTCCGGCGTACTGCTCGGCCACCGCCTCGATGACTCCGGGGCGCTCGAGCGCGGCATCGTCCAAGGGAGCCCCGGGGATCCGGCTCAGCACGAGGTAGGGCGGTTCGTCCGTGCCCGGGCCACCGCCCCGGGCGATCGGGCGCGGGGTGCGGAAGCCGAGGTCGAGCCCGGCGAGGGCGCGCAGGGCGGCTGCCCGCGCGGGCAGCCGCCCTGCGGCGGCTTCGGTGCGGGCGAAGCACAGCACGTGCTCCGAGCCGACGACGACGTGGTGGAACTGCCCCTGATGGATGGTGAGTTCGTCCTGCTCGTCATCGGGCAGCAGACGGATCACGAGGTCGCGGTGCGTCTCCATGATGTCCATGGTGGGTGAACTCTCCACTTCTCGGGATTACGGAAGCTCTCTCGACCCTGAGCGGTGGCTGCCCCTGGCGCGACCATCCAAGGCTGATCACGCCAAAAATGATGGTGACGCCGCATGGTGTCAGCCGATCATGTGAGTATGACCGACCACCTGGCGATCAGTACCTTGACCCTGCGGCACCGGATCCCGGACGACTGGGCGCAGGACCCCTGGGCTGAAGTGCGTCCCCTGATCGACGGGGTGGACGTTCTGAAGGCAGTCCACCCGGAAGGGGTGGCACTCGGCTGCCGGCACTGGACAGGTCCTGCCGAGAGCTGGCCGCTGGCGGTCACGCAGGAGCCGCGCAGGGTCATCATCACCGAGCCGACCTGCTCCGCCGGCTGCTGCGGCGCTCTGTATGTCACCATGCGCCGGGAGGGAGACAGGGTGATCTGGGACGCCTGGGAGAACACCAGCAACGTCACTGCTGTGCCCGCGGACTATTGGTTCGATGCCGCCCAGTACGCATCCGAACTCGCGCGGGCCGCAGCCGACCGCAGCTGGGAAGAGCCGGTGGACACCATCGCCCGGCTGCTTCGGCAGACCCTCGCGGACAGCGGCTGGTTCGAGCGGTGGGGCTGCGTCCTCACGGATGTCTGTCCACGACGCGAGGAGCCCGACATGCCCGAGGAGCTCACCAGCCCCGAGGGGGTCGATGTGAGGTTTCACGAGGTAAGGGCTTCGGGGGCGCGTGCATGTTCTTACGCGTACGAGTTGTTCACCACCCACGGCCGGCCCGTGGAGGAGCAAGTGCGGCGGCTCGCGGCCCGCGTTCTGGAGGACGATCCGCGGAAATCTGCTGAGCTCGAAGGGTACTGAGGACCGGGTGCGGGAACGCGGGAGCAGAGAGAGGCCGCGTCCTCGCCGGGTCCGCCCCTGCCGAGGCGGCTCAGCCTTGACCGACTCGATACCTGGGGCAGGCGATCCGTGCGACGGGATTCCGGCTGCGGAGCCGGGGAGGTGCTCCGCGGATGAGTACGGCTCATCCGCGCGGACGGCGAAAGCTCCGCATCCGGAATTCTTCGCAGGCCTGTAAGGCCGGACTCCACTTGGCAACCTGACCTGGAACGGCCGACCGGCCGGCGGTGGCCGCACCCGTTTGGGACCTCATCCTCCCCCGGCCTGGTCGCCCCGGCCGGGTGAGGCTCTGACAGGGCCGCCTCCATCCGGTGCCGTTCGCGGCGTACTCAGGTTCGGCGGTCATTTCCCCGGCGGCACCGGCTTCCGCCCCGGGGACCTGCCGCCCAGCCCCGAGATCAGCACCGCGCCCACCGCCAGGTGCATCAGGGCGAGGGAGATCCGGGTGCCGCCGTCCATGCCGTCGCCGATGAGCGGCAGGAAGGACATGGCCAGGACGACGCCGGCGACCCCGGTCCAGATGTCCCGGGCGCGCCGCACCCCGAAGCGCTCCAGGGCGGCGAGCAGTCCCCAGCCGGAGAGCGAGGCGAGCAGTGCGACGACCGCTGTGGGTAAGGCGCCGATGTCGAGTCTCTGCTCGCCGTCGGCGATCCGCAGCCGGTGCCCCGCCAGCGGGTCCGAGACCAGCCACACCAGGACGGGGAGCAGGACGGCCAGGGCGGTAACCCCCAGGCGCCTTTTCCGCGCGCTCACTTGGCGCCCCCCGAGAGCGCCCCGTGCAGAAAGACATCCACCAGCTCCTGCGGGGTCAGGTCGGGCTCCTCCTCCGTACGCGGCTGCGTGAAGAGCAGCCCGAAGAAGAGGGCCGCGATCTGCTCCGGCGGCCGGCGCAGAGCTGCCTTGTCGGGCTCCAGCAGCTCCGCGAGGGCCGCGCGGATGCGGGTGGTCGACTCGTCGCGGCCCGCGCCGCGCACCGTGCCGGGGTGCTTGCCGCCGCGATGCCCCAGCGAGCCCGCGATCGCACCCATCCTGGACAGGTGTGCCTGCAGCGCCTCGGCCGCCTCCGCGAGCCGGTCGGGCAGGGGTTGGGAAACGTCGATTGCGTCGAGCTCGCGGACCGCGTGCTCGGGGGAGAGGGCCTCGGCCATGCAGGCCTGCAGCAGTTCTTCCTTGTCGGCGAAGACCCGGAAGATCGTGCCTTCGCCGATGCCCGCCGCGCGGGCGACCTTCGCGGTCGTCACCGTGGCGCCGTATTCGGCGATCAGCGGAATCGCGGTCTGGACGATCATCGCGCGGCGCTCCTCCGGCGACATGGCGGGGGCGCGGCGACGGGTGGTCGGGTTCTCCTTGGGTGGTGTCATGGCCACGAGAATAGGGAGTGAGGACTCACTCCGTCAATGAGTGAGTCCTCACTCCGCTCATTCTCCATGTACGTGGCTGGGTGTCCGCCCTCGGCCCGGCCAGCCGGCTGCCGGCACGTCAGCTCATCGAGATGGCGGATTCAGAGCAGAACGGGCAGTGAATTCAAGCCGCGGATGAGCCGGGTCTGCCGCCAATCCAACCGGTCTGCCGATACGGCGAGCCGGATGTCGGGAAAGCGGGTCAGGATCGCGTGGAGGGCGATGTGCGCTTCGGCTTTCGCGAGTGGTGCGCCGACGCAGCGATGGATGCCGTGGCCGAAGCCGAGATGACCGGTCGCCTCCCGGTCCAGGTCGAGCTGGTCCGGTGCGGTGAAGCGGTCCGGATCACGGTTGGCCGCTCCGAGGGCGACGAGTACGGGGACGCCTGCGGGGATCTCGGTCCCGCCGAGGGACATGGCTTCCGTGGTGAACCGGAAGGTGGCGGTGCTGACCGGCGTGTCGAAGCGGAGCAACTCGTCCAGCGCCTGCGGGATGGTTTGCGGGTTCCCGCGCAGACGTTCCAGCTCGGCCGGGTGTTGTAGCAGCGCCAGGACTGCGTTGCCGAGGAAGTGCGTGGTCGTCTCATGGCCGGCGACGAGCAGGAGCACGGCCAGTGAGACGAGTTCCTCCTCGTTCAGACGGTCCCCGCCGTCGCTGGCGGCGATGAGGCGATCGAGGAGCGAGTCGCCCGGGTGAAGGCGCTTCGACGTGATGAGACCGGTCATGTATGCGGCGACGGCGTACGAGGCGGCGTCGGTGCGGTCCGGCTCCCCGGCGGCGAACAGGTCGGCGGACCAGCGCTGAACCTGCGGCCGGTCGGTCTCCGGCACGCCGAGCAGTTCGCAGATCACCATGACCGGTAGAGGGACGGCGAGCGCGGCCATGAGGTCGACCGCCCCGTCGGCCGGCCAGCGGTCCAGCAGTTCGTCGGTCAGCCGGATGATGGAGGGGCGGAGGCCGGCGACTGAGCCGCTCGTGAATGCGCCGGTGATCAGCCTGCGGAGCCTTGTGTGCTGGGGCGGGTCGCTGGCCAGCATGGTGTGCGCGACAGCGGGATGCAGGCGGCGCTTCGAGTCTTTCCCGGCGAAGAAGGCCACAGTGTCCTTGGAAAGCCGCGCGTCGCTGAGAGCGTGCCGGGCTTCCGCGTATCCGGTGATCAGGTAGCTGGCACGTCCGTTGGATCCGGACGCCACAGCCTGCACGGGGCATGTGGACCGCATCGCCGCATACGCGGGATAGGGGTCGGAGGCGGACTGCCTGTCGTCGGAGGCGTCTTGCATGGTGTCAGGATCCAGCCTGGTCATGCCCCGTGCCCTCAAAGAGCACGACGCGGCGCCGGTCGGATGTCCCGGTACCAGTCGTCAACTGATCGGTCATTCCCCCATGATCGGCTGACGCGACGCGGCCGCAAAGCCCATCGCCCCATCTACTGGGCGTGGTCAGCCTCGGCTCGACGTGCCGATCCCGGAGGTGTACGGGTGACGCTCACCACGCGGGGCTGTGCTCCGGGGGCCGTGGGGCCAGGGCAGAGTGTGGGCATGGACGTCATCGACCTTGCCCGTGCCCTTGTTCTGGAGCGCCACCCCGACGCCCGCGCCGCGTTCCTCGGCGGCAGTGTGCTGACGAGTCGGCGCACCGCCCGGTCCGACCTGGACGTTGTGGTGCTGCTCGATGGCCCGCCCGCCCCGTACCGCGAGAGCCTGCGGTACGGGAACTGGCCGGTGGAGCTGTTCGTGCACACCGAGGACTCCTGGCACAGCTTCGTGACCCCGGAGATCGTGCGACGGAACTCGCCCCTGTTGTGGATGTGCGCCGAGGGGGCACTCCTGCTCGACGCCGACGGGACAGGAGAACGGATCGCGGATACGGCGAAACGCCTCGCGGACGCAGGCCCGCCCCCGGTCACCGATACGGCCCTCGAAGACGCCCGGTACGCGCTGACGGACCTGCTCGACGACTTCGCCGCCTGTACGGATGCGGGGGAGCGGCTGTTCGTCGTGGCCGAACTCGTCCGGCGGAGCGGCGAACTGGCCCTGCTGACCCACGGCACGTGGGCCGGCGGGGGCAAGTGGCTGGCTCGGCGCCTCGAACCCGTCGCGCCGGACCTGGCCGCGCGGCTGGACGAGACGGCGCAAGCGGCGCTGCGCGGCGCACCGGCGGGCCTCACCGCGCTGGTCACGGAGGTCCTCGACGCGGCGGGCGGCCCGGTCTGGGAGGGATACCGCCGCAGCGGACCGCGTAAGGCGCCCTGAGCACATCGTGTCTGACGAGCTCGTGCACGGTTGGCCGACCAGGACGGCAGGGCCGTGTCTTCCTCGCCGGGGAGACGCCGCCCACCAGCTGGCGGTGTCGGCATGGACGTCGGCATCCAGGAAGCGGCGACCCCGCCCGGAAGCTCGCCACCACGCTCAAGGGCTGGGCGCGCGCCGGGGCCCGGGGGAGTGGCAGCATGCCCGGCCCACCCTGTTCGTGCGCGGACACGTCGCCTACGTCTCGGAGCCCGGCAGGAAGGCGCTGCACGCCATCGACGCGGAAGCGGGAAAGAAGCTCACCTCCGTCACCCTGCCGAAGAGCACCAGCGAGCTGCAGGCCGTCGTCGCCGGACACTGACCTCGCCGGCCGCGCCCGTGCCCTCGCCGCCAAGGCTTGATGCCGCCGTGGCGAGGGCACCTCCCTACCCGGCCTGCGCAGCGGATCTCACCATCGGCACCGAACCCTGCGGTGCCGCCGGTGCGGCCGTGAGATCCGCACGCGTACCGGGATCAGGCGGCCACGAGCTCCTGCTCGTGGTTCGGCGCGCTGACCTTCGGCTTCTTGTTCGGCAGTGCGAGCCGGAAGACCTTGTGCCACGCGGAGAAGACCTGCTTGGGCAGCGGGCCGGTGACGTACTCCAGCTCGTACTTCTCGAACAGCGCGCGCACCTTCACCGCGACCTCGGCGTACCGGTTGCTCGGCAGGTCCGGGAACAGATGGTGCTCGATCTGGTGCGACAGGTTGCCGGTCATGAAGTGCATGGCCTTGCTTCCGCTGATGTTCGCCGAACCCATCATCTGGCGCAGGTACCACTGGCCGCGTGTCTCGCCCTGGATCGACCGGCGCTCGAAGACCTGTACGCCCTCGGGGAAGTGCCCGCACATGATCACCGAGTGGGTCCAGACGTTGCGGACCAGGTTCGCGGTGAACGTGGCGGCGAGTGTGGGGAGGAAGGACGGGCCCGACAGCAGAGGGTGGATCACGTAGTCCTTGAGCACCTGCTTGCGGATCTTGCGTCCCACGGCCTTGGCCCGCGCGCGGAACTCCGGGTTCTTGCGGCGGCGCTTGTGGAGGTTCCTGCCGAGCTCCAGGTCGTACGCCGCGATGCCGTACTCGAAGAAGCAGGCGTTGAGGAAGTTCCACAGCGGCTGGCCGAGGTGGAAGGGGTGCCACTTCTGGTCCTCGTCGACGCGCATGATGCCGTAGCCGAGGTCGTTGTCCTTGCCGATCACGTTGGTGTACGTGTGGTGCAGCTCGTTGTGCGAGTGCTTCCACTGCTCGGACGGGGAGACGTGATCCCACTCCCAGGTGGTGGAGTGGATCTTCGGGTCCCGCATCCAGTCCCACTGGCCGTGCAGGATGTTGTGGCCGATCTCCATGTTGTCCATGATCTTCGCCACGGACAGCCCTGCGGTGCCGAGCAGCCACGCGGGCGGGAAGATCGAGAACAGCAGCACGCCCCTGCTGACCAGTTCGAGCTTGCGCTGCGCCGCGATCACCTTACGGATGTAGGCGGCGTCCTTCTCGCCGCGGCAGGCGATCACCTCGTCGCGGATCGCGTCCAGCTCGCGGCCCAGCTCCTCGATCTGCTCCGAGGTCAGGTGGGCGGTGGGGTCGATGGCGGTCAAGGTGCTCCTACCGTTCGATGTCGCACGGGCCCGCGGCGGCGGACACGCAGGTCTGGATGAGGACGCCCGGCTCGGCCTCGGTGATCCCGCCGGTGCGCAGGTCGCGGACGGCGCCCGCCTTGAGCGGCGTGACACAGCCGAAGCAGATGCCCATGCGGCACCCGGAGGGCATGAGCACGCCGGCCTCCTCGCCGATGTCCAGCAACGGCGTGGCACCGTCCGCCGCGACGGTCTTGCCGGAGGCGCTGAAGGTGACCTCGCCGCCGTCGCCCGCGACGACGATGCCGGCGCGGAAACGTTCGGTGTGCAGGCGCTCCTGGACGCCGTGCTCGGTCCAGTGCTCTTCGGCGGCGTCGAGCAGGCCCGCGGGCCCGCAAGCCCAGGTCTCGCGCTCGGCCCAGTCGGGCACGAGTTCGTCGATACGGGCGATGTCGAGCATGCCGTCCGTGTCGGTGTGCACCTCGATAAGACGGAGTTTCCTGTCCGCGACCAGATCGTGCAGTTCGTCGCGGAAGATCACGTCGTGCGGCCGTGGCGCGCTGTGGACCATGACGACGTCGTCGAGCTCGGTGTCGCGCAGCATGCCCATCACGGGCGTGATGCCGCTGCCGGCCGTCAGGTAGAGCACCTTGGCGGGCTTGGCCTGCGACAGCACGAAATCGCCGGTCGGCTGGTCGAGCTGGATCAGCGTGCCCGGTTTCGCCTTGCGGACCAGGTGGTTGCTGACCTTGCCGTCCGGGATCGCCTTCACGGTGATCGTGATACGGCCGTCCCGGCGATGTGCCGGCGAGGTGAGGGAGTAGGCACGCCACAGGCGCACCCCGTCGACGTCGACCCCGATCCGCACGTACTGACCGGCTGTGTGGCCGCGCCAGCCCCGTCCCGGCCTGATCACGACAGTCGCGGCGTCGCCCGTCTCCGGAAGCACGGCCTCGATGCGCCCACACAGGTCGGCGCCCGCACGCAGCGGGCTGACCAGGTCGAGGTAGTCCGACGGCAGCAGCGGCGTCGTGACCATCTCCAGCAGTTTCCACGCCCTACTGCGGAGGGCTGCACTCGTCATGACCCCAGCTTGCTGCGCCCCATGGCGTAAAGTCCTGACCGCAGGACGTGAATCTGATCAGCTGAATTGTTCGCAGGGAACAAAAACATGAGCCATGCAATCCGGAGGGCCAGCGAGCTGGCCCTGGACGAGACGACGGTCACCGCCCTGCGGACCGCTCTGAAGACCACCGCCGACGAGATCGTCCAGGCGATCATCGATGAGGTCCCTTCCTACGCCAACGCCCTTTCCGGCCGCATGGGCGGCACCATCCGCCGAGCCGTCCGCACCGCCCTGGCGCACTACCTGGACCTCGCGAGCGGCAACGCCACAGGCGGCGACGGCGGTGACGCGGCCTACGAGCTGGGCCGCGGCGAGGTGCGCGACGGCCGTTCGATGGACGCCCTGCTCAGTGCCTACCGCGTCGGCGCCCGCGTGGCCTGGCGATGCCTCGCGGCGGGTGCCGTACCCGCGGGTCTGCCCGCCGCCGAGGTCGCCAAGTTCGCCGAGCTGACCTTCGCCTACATCGATGAGCTCTCCGCCGCGAGCGCCGCGGGGCACGCCGACGAACTGGCAGCCCGGGGCAGGGCCCACGAGCGCCACCTGGAGCACCTGGCGCGCGACCTCCTCGCGGGCGCGAGCCGGGACGTGCTGCTGGCCTCCGGTCAACGGGCCGGGTGGCAGCCTCCGGTTTCGCTGACGGCGGTCCTGCTGCCCGCCGCTCAGGCCCGGCCCGCCTACCGCACGCTCGACCCGAACACCCTGGTCCTCGACGATCTGCCGGATGCCATCGGTGTGCTGCTCGTCCCCGATGCCGACCGATCACATCTCTTGCGGCAGCTGACCGACCGCACAGCCGTGGTCGGCCCGGCCCGGCCGTGGACGCGCGCGTCCGCCTCGTACGCGCGAGCCGCGCGTGCCCGCTCCCTTTCCGCCGGTATTCGCGACACCGAGGACCACCTGCCCGAGCTGGTGCTGAGCGCCGACGCGGACGCGTTCGCAGACCTGCGTGCCCGAGCCCTCGCACCCTTGCGGACCTTGCCCGTCGCGACCGCACGGCGGCTGGAGGAGACGTTGCGGGCGTGGCTGCTGTACCAGGGCAGACGGGACGAGGTGGCGGCGGAACTGTTCGTTCACCCCCAGACGGTCCGGTACCGGATGTCTCAGCTGCGGGAGCTCTTCCCGGACCTGGGATCGCCGCACCGGGTCCTCGAACTGACGCTGGCTGTCGGTCTTCGGGCCGAGCTGACGAGCGCACCGCGCGAGGGATGATGGAACGGAATGACGGAACGTGAGGGCAGGAGCTTCCATGGCACATCGGGTTCACCGGCCCCGTGAGGACGCGGAGTTCGCTTTCATCCTCGGGATGAGCGAAGTTCCGGTCCTCGCGTACTTCACCGGGACATGGCCCAAGGCAATCGAGCCCTGCCGGGTGATGGACCTGGTCGTGGGTGGCATCGCCGACGACTGCGCGGGGCGCCTGACGGTCGTCCGCACCGACATCACGCGTTGTCCGGCGGCAACCGAGAGATACGGGGTCACCGGAGCCCCGGCCTGCGTCCTGCTGAAGGAGGGAGAGGCGGTGGCGCACGGCGCGGGGCCCATGACCAGCGCCGAGGTACGGCAGTTCCTGGACGGCCACCTCTGAGCGGCCGCTGCGGCACACGGCCGCGAAGCCCGTCATGTCACGCCCGTCACGCCCGTCACGTCTCGTCCATGGAAGCTGGGCCGCCTGAGCCCCCACGCCGACGTCGCCGGGGGGATCCGGGCGGCTGAGGCGTGGGGGAGCGGAGCGCGCGCAGGGTTCCGGACTCCGAGGATCTCGGCTGTCCCGCAGCGGCCTGCCCAGTTCCGGAAGGGGGCGTCGTCAGGCCGACGATCCACTGTCGATGACCAGGTCGGTGCCGACGACCGAGCCGGCAGCGGGCGAGGCGAGGTAGAGCACCGCGGCCGCCACTTCACCGGCCTCCGCGACCCGGCCGAGCGGGTTCTCCGTCTTCATCCGCTCCGCCCGGTCGGCCTCGGTCTCGCCGGGTCGCAGTGACATGGGGGCGGCGGAGGCGCCGGGGCTGACGGCGTTGATGCGGATGCCCTGGTGGATGTGGTCGAGAGCGGCGGCGCGGGTCAGTGCGGAGACCGCTGCCTTGGAGGTGATGTACGTGGCGGCGTTCGGGATCCGCAGGTGTGCGCCCAGGTTGGAGGAGATGTTGACGATGGTGCCGCCGCCGTTCTCCCTCATGTGGGCGATCTCGTGCTTCATGGCCAGCCAGACGCCGGTGACATTGGTCCTCAGTACCGCGTCCCAGTCCTCCTCGCTCACCTCGCCGACGGGGACGGTGCCCCGGAATATCCCGGCGTTGTTGACCGCGACGTCCAGTGAGCCGAAGCGGGCGACGCTCTCCCGAACGAGATCCTGGAGCCGTCCGGAGTCGGTGACATCGGCGGTGACGGCGGCGGCTGTGCCACCGGCTGCCTCGATGAGGTCGACCGTCTCGTCCAGGGAGGCCGCGGTGCGTCCTGCGGCGACCACGGATGCGCCCTCGGCGGCGAAGGCGAGCGCGATAGCGCGGCCGAGGCCGGAGCCCGCGCCGGTGACGAGGACGGTCTTGCCGGTGAAGCGGTTCATTTCGGTGACTCCCTTGAGTGATGGACTACTTGGTGCGGTGGTTCAGGAGGGCCGCGACGGCGAGGGCGGCCCCCGTCGCGGCCAGGGACCAGGGGTCGCTGTCGAGTGTGAGCAGGACGGCGAAGAGGACGGTCGGGCCAGCTTCCATCGCGGTGTTCAGCACGCCGCCCGCTAGCCCGGTCCGCTGCAGCGGTACCCCTTCGGTGGCGAGCACGGCGGCTCCGGCGAAGGAGGCCGCGGCACCGGTCGGCAGCAGCACAAGGCCCGGCAGCAGCCCGTACGCGTACGAGGTGTGCGTGTCGAACCCGGTGAAGGCGAGGAGAGCGAGCCCGGCCGAACCTGTGCCCAGCCCGGCGGCCGTGACGGTTCGGGCTCCGTACCGGCCGATGAGCGGTCCTGCCACCCGGCCCGAGGCGACCAGCGCGACGGCGAACGGCACGAAGGCGGCCGAGGTCTGCAACGGTGACCAGCCGCGCTCCTGCTGGAGGTGGAGTGAGAGAACCACGAAGGTCATCGCGGTCGCGCAGGAACTCAGCGCGACGGCTGCAAGGGCCAGGGCCCGCCGCCGGTCGGACAGGAAACCGGGGGGCAGCAGGGGATCGCGGGCCCAGCGCTCGGCGTACCAGAACGCGGCCAGTAACGCGGTCCCGCCGAGCAGTGGTACGAGCACGCCGGCCGACGATCCGGGACGGGCGTCGGTGACGACGAGCCCGTAGCTGGCGAGGGTGATCCCGGCGGTGGCGAGCAGAGCACCGGGCAGGTCGAGACTCCTGCCCCGGTTCGGTGCGGTGTCCGGCAGCAGCCTGGGTGTGAGGACGAGGGCTGCGATCGCCACCACGACGGGTACCGCGAAGGTCCAGCGCCAGGAGAGCAGCGCGGAGATGACGCCGGAGAGCAGGTTGCCCGCCGTCGCGCCGAGCACCGAGAGCCCGCCCCAGGTGGCCATCGCCCTGCCGTACGCGGCGGGGGAGGGGAAGACCGCGCGCAGCACGGTCATGGCGGCCGGCGCGATGAGCGCCGCGCCCGCGCCCTGGGTGAAGCGCGCCGCGAGCAGTGCCTCGATACCGGGGGCGAGTGGGGCGGCGGCCGAGGCGATGACGAAGAGGACAAGGCCCGCGACGAGGGCGCGTCGCCCGCCGTAGCGGTCGGCGAGGCGTCCGCCGAAGAGCAACAGCCCGGCGAAGGTCAGTCCGTAGGCGGTGCTGAGCAGGATCACGTCGGCGCGCTCGAGGTCGAGTTCGTGAGCAACGCGGGGCAGCGGTACGGCGATCGCGGCGAGCGTGAAGATCAGCGTGGCCTGGATGCCGCCGAGGAGGACGAAGGCGGACCTGTGTCGCATGGCGCTGACGTGGGCGGTGCCCGTGGCGGTCATCATTCCCCCCGATATTTGACCGATCAGTCCATTATTTGGGCGTGCGAAAGTGCCTGGCGGCTCCGGTGGGTGTGGTTCAGTCCAGCAGGGTCAGCGCCTGTTCGGCCGCGTCGCGCACCCGGGCGGGGTCGTTCGACGCCTTGCCGACGATGCGTACGCCCTGCAGCAGGACGAGCAGCAGGTGGGCCAGCGCTCGCGGATCACGGCCCTCGGGGAGCTCTCCCTGGGCCTGGGCCCGCACGAGCGCGGAGTGCAGCAGGGTCTCGATGTGCTCCCAGCTGATCTCGACCCTGCGGGCCGCCGCGGGGTCGTGCGGGGCCAGCTCGGCTGCGGTGTTGGTGACGAAGCAGCCGTTCAAGCGCCCTTCCGGAGAGGCGGCTTCCGTGGCGAAGCGGCGCACCAGGCCCCGCACCGCGGGCAGTGCGGGGCCTGGCTGGGAGAGCTCGGACATGAGAAGCGGGTCGCGCATCTCGGCGTACCGGTCCATGGCCTTCAGATACAGCTCGTGCTTGCTGCCGAAGGTCGCGTAGATGCTGGCGCGGCCGATTCCGAGGTGCTCGACGAGATCTGTCACCGACGTCGCTTCGTAACCGCGCCGCCAGAACAGCTCAAGGGCCGACTGCAGTGCGGCGTCCGGATCGAATTCCTTGGTCCTGGCCACGTCGATGACCCTAGCCTTATCTGGACCGGTCGGTCAATAATTTTCCGCGTCGAGCCTGCCCTGTCCACGACGGGCCGTCTCCCGTGTGCCTGTCACGACGCGACAGCGGAGCCGGCGGCCGAGGACCTGCCGGGCCGGCGACCCGCCCCCATGAACACCGTCGCCGTCCGCCTGCAGTCCTTGGCCGAGGCCTGGACGCAGACAACGGACCTGCGCCGGGTCCAGGGCGGCGAAGGTGCCACCCCCGCCTGCCGGAACTGCCGCGGACTCAACCCGGTGAAAGGGGCTGTCGAAGGGGGTTCCGCCGCCGTGATCACACCAGCCACTACAAGATCATTTCAGCCGTGACCACAGAGACAGCTCAGGTGCGAAGACTCAACCGCACTCTGAGCAGGTGGCGTAGACGGGCAGAGGCGCCACGGAGAGTGCCGAGGTTCCTCACCTCGTCCGCCGCAAGCTCCACCCGGTCTGCGAGAGCAAGCACGGCGGCGTAGGGCCGTTCGCCCTCTTCGAGCTTCGCGGCAACGGCGCCGAGGACAGCTCGAAGAACGACGGGGTTCGCGCCGGAATGCTTCGCCAGCAGACAAAGGAGCCTGTTGTCGTTCCAGACGCTGTCCCGGGCCGTGCTCAGCTCCTGCAGGGCGACGGGCGGGGTGTGGGGATTGGCAGCCAGGGCCTGCCATACGAAGGGGTACGGACGTCGCGCGAGACCCTGCAGCACAACGCTGTCCTTCTCGGTCTGCGCCAGTGCGAGGTAGTCGGCGGGCGTGGGCACGAAGATGGGCCTCTCAGGAGCGTCGAAGCCGTCATCTTGCCACTGCACCTTGCCCCGCCTGCCTCGACCGTCATCTACGGGACAAGTCTTGGGCGCTGGTGCCCTTGCCCTGGTGCCGCTTCGCGGCCGCCGTCTCAAGCGATGGAAGCACCGGCACACCACCACTCACGCCAAGAGCCGCTGTGTCGGTGAGCTGGCGATGGCACCCTGAAGGGCTGGCGACTCCTGCGGAAACTCCGCTGCGGCACCCACCGCGTCACCAACGTCGTGAAAGCCGTCCTGGTCCTTCACTGCGCCTCGTCGTGAGGTTGGAGAACGCTCAGGGCCCTCGTGGCTGATGTCGTCGACCACCCCCTCGGCAACCAGGAAGTCCTGAACGACATCTCGGCGATTCGCGCCACGGGCATCCCCTGCGCGGACAGCAGCACCATCTGGGCCCGCCGCCGGGCCACCAGCGACCCGGTGTCCCTGCGGATGCTTCGCAGCAGCCGCCTGCCCTCGGCGGCATCGATTTCGCGAGCCCGTACACGTTCTGGCATCCGCAGGGGATCTCGCTCATCGCGCGGTCACGTGAGAGCTCCAGGCGGCGCGTAGTGATTCAAGTAATCCTGTAGTTGCGGCTCGAGCCGTGGCAGGTCATTGCCGTTGACGGCATGCCAGAGGCGGTTCTCGACCCAGAAACGATGGGCAAACTCCTCGAACGACGGCGCACACCACAGGATCGCGGCCCTGTGCTCCTCCGCGTTTTCGAGATCGGTCTGCGTCTCTTCCCCGTCGCGCCGCGCTTCGTACGCGTACTCGTAGTCGATGTCGGAGTACACCACGAACGTCTCGCTCGTCGGACGGAGGTAGAGGTACCAGATGACGCAGTCCTGCTGGTCCTGGAAGAACCGGACCAGGAAGGCACCGGGCTCGACCGGACTGGGCAGAGGCTCCGAAATATTCGTCCAGCAACCAGTCACCGAGACGTCGTCCAGTGAGCCGTGCAGATTCTCGCTGGTCTGGAACGTGACGAAATCCCTGGGCAAGGTGAGTCCCCTGGCGGAAAGGGCCTTTTCCAGGCTGTTGAGTTTCACGACCTGCCGCGGGATGGGGTCGCCAACGCCCCCGAGCCATCGATAGGTGCCCTCGAACTGGTGGGAGTCCAGCGGCGGCAGACTCTCGAGGGAGTAGTGCTCGTAGGTGTAGCGACAGGCACGGTATGTGCCGAGGTCGGTGCCACACCAAGCGGCCTCGAAGCCGGACGGAGGCAGGGCGGACTCTGGCTGTTCACTCATCGGAACCCCCGGTGATCACTGCGAGTGGAGTTGTCGGCGCCAGCATCGCATCGGCCACCGACAACGCCTGTCGAGGGGCGTGCGTGGACTGTTCCTCATGGCTCGGCCGAGGGGCGAACGTTGCCTGGTACGGCACCAGTAGTGCTTGGCCATGTGCGATCTGCGATGGCGTGTCTTCCTGATCGGCCGTGTCGTTGACCGGGTGTGCTGAGCGCGGAGTTGGCTGCGGTCCGGTGTGATCTGGAGGACTTCGCGGCGGAGATGTCCGAGCCGTTCGCGCGGGCGGATCAGCGCCGGTGGGGTGGGGCATATCTGGGAGGCCTGCTGCTGGACGGCGGGCGTAAGTCGGTGGAGCCGATGGCCGCCCGCCTGGGCGAGGACGGTAATCGGCAGGCCCTGGCCCACTTCGTCACCTCCAGCCCGTGGGATGCGGCCCATGTACGGGCCCGGTTGGCCTGGCGCATGCAGCCGGTCATCAGACCCACCGCGCTGGTCGTCGATGACACCGGGTTCCTCAAGGACGGGGACGGCTCGGCGTGCGTGACCCGGCAGTACACCGGCACCGCGGGCAAGGTCACCAACTGCCAGGCCGGCGTCTCTCTTCACCTGGCTTCCAACGGCACCTCGGCGGCGGTGAACTGGCCTCTGTTCCTGCCCGGGAGCTGGGATCCCGCATCGCCCAAGGCCGATCCGGCCAAAGTCGCCCGCCGTGACAAGTGCGCCATCCTTGCCCAGGTGGGTCATGTCGAGAAGTGGCAGCTGGCCCTCGACATGATCGACGAGACGCGGTCCTGGGTCATCGAGGTGCCCCAGGTCATCGCCGACGGCGGCTACGGGGACACCGCCGCCTTCCGGCTCGGTCTGGAGACACACGGACTCGACTACGTGGTGGGCATCTCGACAACAACCACCGCACAACCCGAGGACGAACGGCCGTCGACCCCCACCTACCTCGGCAGGGGCCGGCTGCCGGGCGCGAGATCCGCCAGGCCACGACCACCGCCGAGCTTCCGGTCCGCTGGCTGCTGGCGGAGTGGCCTGCCGACCAGGACGGGCCCGTGCAGTTCTGGCTCTCCAACCTGCCCGAGACCACCCCGTTGCCCGTCCTCGTGCGCACCGCGAAGCTCCGCCGGCGTATCGAGAACGACTACCGCGAGATGAAACAGGCCCTTGGCCTGGCCCACTTCGAGGACCGGACCTGGCCAGGCTGGCACCACCACGCCACTCTCGTCTCGGTCGCCCACGCCTTCTGCACTCCTCGCGACCTGGACCGGCGCCTGCCCCACCTGTCACCGCGACATACCAGACCCCGCACCAACATGACCAAGCACTACTAGGAGTGCACTGCTTCCCGCACCATGGCGGCGAAATCGTGGTGAGGGTCGGGGTCGTCACCGTCACCGGGCCACCACACATACGCGGTCCACTCCCCGTTTTCCGCGATGCTGTCGGCGTGCAGCAGCCAGTAGCAGCCGCTGCCGCCGTCGTCTTGGCCGATCAGCAGGCAGCGCTTGAGCACGGCGAGCTGGTCCACGAAGGAGTCGCTGTCCGACCACGCTTCAATGAGGTCGGCGTCCAGGTCGGCGAACCAGCCGATGTCCCCGACCTGGAACAGGTCGACGGACCCGATGTCCTCCCAGCCGTCACTGACGTGGAGGAAGTTTCGGTACGAGAGAGGGAGCCTCATCCCGAGCCGCTCCTCGGCGGCCACGATCGCTTCCTCGCCCGCCGGTTCCGCGCCGGCCCATCCGGCCTCCAGCCGCTCCTTGCTGATGACCTGGCGCTGGTCCTCGATGGCCTCACGAACCTCGTCCGAATTGATGTGCCTGGTGTTGAAGTCGCTGAGGAACGCCCGCCATTCTGCGACCGTCAAGGGTGAAGGGGGCGTCGTCATTCCAGAACTCCGATGATGAGTGCGGTGGGTCCCGGACAGCCTTACACGATCCACTGACAATCGAAGCGTGTGCTGACTCCGCGGCGACCTGGTCCGTGAAACAGCTGCGCGGCTCGCCGGATCCTGCGGCGGATACGGCTGGCTTGCAGCGATCGCCCTTCGCGCAACGGCGCGGCCTGGCAGACGGTTCACGCGGGAACCAGGGAAGCCGCGAGCAGTAGAGCCAGCAGCGGCCCCACAGGCCGGCGTCCCCGGGCTCGTCAGATAGCGATGGTGACCGTGATGCGTTTTCCGGCGCCGGGAAGGACGGCGACCGAGCAAGTTGTCGCGATTCGCTTCACGATCGCCCACCCCCGCCCGCCGGGGGTCTCCGGATCCGGGACGAGGCGTCTGCGCGGTGGCTCAGGGCTGGGGTCCTCGACCTGGAGGCGCAGCCGGGTCGCAGCCGGATCGAGGTCGGCCTTGAATCCGGTCAGGCCGCCTCCGTGCCGGAGCGCGTTGCTGATCAGCTCGGACACCGCAAGGTGCGCGTCCGCCTCGGCCTGCCGTGAGGCGTGCTTCAGGGGCTGGAGGAGGGCGGTGATCACTGCCCGGGCGCCGGCGCAGGCCGTCATCTCGCCCGGCGGGGCACCGTCGCCGCTGGTGTGCGGGGTGGTGGGAATGGCGGGCGGGCGATCCATGGCGGTACCTCGTTTCCCTGGGCTGTGCGGCACCTGACCGGTCGACCCGGATGCAACGATTCGGCTACCCCCTTCCCCTACACGTACGCGGCCTGAACCGGGCCGGGTCGAGAGGCATCTCCCGCGTGTGGTGAGGCGGGCTGCCCGCATCAGCGTCCTTGAGGAGGGAAGGGGAAGCAGGCGATCATGGTGACCGGGTCCGGCGGATCCATCGAAATCGTCGAATATGAGCACGCTCTCGTGATCGCCTTGTCGGGTCGTTCGGCTTCTCCGACCGCGACGGGCTCGACCGCGCCAAGCCGCACTCGTCTTCAGCGTGTCCACCCGGTAGAGGAACAGACCAAGGGCCATTCCCCCCCGGCTATAGGGGGTGCGGTTCCCCCAGCGGAGTTGGCACGCCGGGGGAACCGCAGCTGGTCGGCCCCGATCGGCGGGGGGTGTCGAGGGCCGGTCCGAGCTGTTGACAAGTCTCCGCTGCGCGGGCGGCCGAACCTCGGTGCCGCTCCAGGGATGCACGGACCGGCAGAGCCAGGTGGAGCGGCGTTGAGAGCCAGGTCTCCCCCCGGGGCTGACGAGCGGCCCGGGCCCTTTGCCGTCTGGGGTCGGCGGTGCCGCCCGGCTGGGGCAGTTGTGTCCATTCGTCACCCCAAGAAAGCGGCAGGAGGGGCGTGCGCCTGTTCGATGCGTTGACTCAGGCATCACTTAATGACATCGTGTCACTAAGTGACATCGGTGGTGCTGGCCGGCACTGCTCCAGACCGCACGGGCGCCGCGGAGCGTCGCCCGTCAGAAGGATTGGGTGAACACCATGCATGCACATACCCAGGAACACCCCAAGCAGCCGACGGCATTGGAGCAGGCCGGAGGTACGCGAGGAATGGTGTATTCGGCTCTGCCGGCACTGGCGTTCGTCGTGGCGAACGCGATGGGCGGGCTGGCGGTCGGCATCATGGTGGCACTCGGGGTGGCCGTGATCATCGGTATCGAGCGTCTGGTGCGCAAGGAGTCGGTGTCGCCGGCGCTGGGCGGGGTGCTCGGTGTGGCGATCGCGGCCGGCGTCGCCTGGTGGACGGGATCGGCGAAGGACTACTTCCTGCTCGGCATCTGGCTGAGCCTGGCCGGGGCGGTGGTGTTCCTGGGGTCGGTCGTTGTGCGGTGGCCGCTGGCCGGGGTGATCTGGAACTCGATGACGGGCAAGGGCCAGGTGTGGCGTAAGGAGCCTCGCTCGCGGTTCTACTTCGACATCGCGACAGGGACGCTTGCCTTGATCTTCGCGGCCCGGTTCGCGGTCCAGCAGTATCTGTACACCCAGGACGAGGTCGGTTCGCTGGGCGTCGCCAAGATCGCCATGGGCTATCCGCTGCTGGCGGTGGGCCTGCTCGTGACGGCCTGGGCGGTCCGCGCCTCCGACCGCCGCCTGCGCGCCCTCGGGTTGATCGAGGCCAAGCGGTGAGGTCCCCGCAGCGCGAGCGTTGCCGTCGCCCTCACCCGCGGGGGCAACGCCTTCAGGCGGTCCCGCCGTCGACCGGATCCCCGACGGCACCACCCGTGGCCCGACGGACCGCGCGGGCGATCCGCTCGGGAGTGCCCCGGAACTCCTCCGGGCTCGCGCCGTCCAGCAGGCCCGCCCCGACGTGCTCGTTCAACACCCGCAGCGCCGCGCCCGCGGCCGCCGCGTGCAACCGGATCTCCACATCGTCCGGCTCGCCCCCGAGGCGCTTCGCGATGATCACGGCCATCTGCCGCTCCACCTGGTCACAGGCCATCAGCCAGGCCGTCCGGATAGCCGGCTCACTGTCACCGAGGCGGATCATCTTGATGCCGAGCGCGGTGTCCTCCCGCTCTACCGGGCTGGCCTCGCGGCCGTGCCGCAGGGCCTCGGCGCGGAAATGGTCCTCCAGGGAAAGTCCGAGCGGCCAGTTGCGCAAAGTGTTGAGTTCCCAGTCCACGCTGCTCATGACGATCGGCTCCGCGCAGCTCTCCTTGCTGCGGAAGTGGCGCCAGATGGTCCTGGTGGAGAGACCGACGGCCGCGGCGATCTGGTCCCCGCTCGTCGCCTCCACGCCCTGGGTCCAGAACAGGCGGGAAGCCTCCCGTGAGACCTCCAGGCGAACCCGGCGCCGACGCTCAGCGCTCATCCCGCCGCGCCCCTGGCCGGTTGTTCCCTCGGCTCTCGCCATGTTCGCTCTCTTTCCGGTCCGGACCGGCCGTGCCGTTCCGGCCCCTCGGGGCCAGGCGGCTCGTCCCGTAAAGGGGGGCCATCGCCCCTCAGTCATGTTCACTAAGTGACAGAATGCTATCAAGGGACATCGCGGGCAGCAGAGGGAGAAGGGCGCCGTGCCGGACAACGCATCAGCAAGTCCCCCGGACCCGCGCGAACGGCTGAGGCTACGGATCTCCCGCGAGGCGACCCGGCTCTTTCTGAGCCGTGGCACAGCCGGTACCAGCGGCGACCGGATCGCCGAGAAGGTGGGCGTGTCCACCCGGACCATCTGGCGTCACTTCCGCAACAAGGAGAGTTGCGCCGAACCCATTGCACTGCGCGGCCTGGACTGGGAGCTCAGCGCCCTGCGCGGCTGGCCGCCCGGGATCTCTCTGGACGCCCACCTCACTGCCGAGGCGGCCCATTTCACCCTCGACCAGCACGACTCCTTCCTCCGGGACTTCAGCCTCTCGGCACGGCTGGTCCACCTCACCCGACACGAACCCGCGCTGCGCATCGCCTGGCTGATGGCTTGCGACCACGCCGAACACGAACTGACCGTACTGCTCGCCCATCGGGCGGGCCTGCCGGCCCACACCCCCCACATCCGGGTGAACGCCGCGGCGGGTGCGGCGGCGCTGCGGGTACTGCACGAGAGCAGAAGCACGGACCCCGCGCTCCGCGCCGGGCGCGACACACCCTCCGCACACGCCCCTCGAACGGCCACCGTGCTCGCCCGCGTGATCTGCCCCCGCCCGCCGAACTCAACCGCACGGCTACGTCCCTGACGTGGAGGGTCTGAGAAGCCCCCAGCGGGGCACCAGATCCGAACAGCTCGCCGGCCGAGACCCGGACCGCCGCACTGCGGTGACAACTGAAGGAAGTCATTCTGTGGCCTCTGCCCGACCCGACGTGCCCTACCTGAACGTCGAGGACCTGCTCGACGCCCCGGACCGTACGGGCGCCGTCATCTCACCCGACGGCTCGAAGGTCGCCTACCTGGCCCCCAGCCGTGGCCGGCTCAACGTCTGGATCCAGGATCTCGACGGCGAGGGGAGGGAGCGATGCGTCACCACCGATTCCCGCCGCAGCGTCCTGCGCTTCCACTGGACCGACGACCCGCGCTGGCTGCTGTATGAACAGGACGGCGACGGGGACGAGAACTACCACCTCCACCGCGTCGACCTGGAACACCCAGACGCCGATGCCGTCGACCTCACCCCCTTCCCCGGGGCCCGGGTCGCCGGGTTCGACTTGCCCCCCGACATGCCCGGCCACGCCGTCCTGAACCTCAACCACCGCGACCCGGCGGTTTTCGACCTCTATAAACTTCACATCGCCACCGGCGAACTCACGATGCTCGCCCAGAACCCCGGTGGCTCCAGTGCCCTCGTGTACGCACCCGACGGGACGATGTACGGACACGGGCTGAGCACGGACGGGGACATCGAACTGTCCCGATGGGAACCGGAGTCGGGCACCATGCGCCGCGTCACCACCTTCCCCGGCTCCGACCACCCACTGGACCTGCAGCCCTTCCAGCTCACCCCGGACGGCACCGGCGCCTGGGTCGGCTCCTACCGCGACAGCGAGCACACACGGATCGTCCACGTCGACCTGAACACCGGCCAGGAAACCGTGGTCGACAGCCACCCCGGCCTCGACATCGACCCCCGCGCCGCCGTCTTC
>NZ_JAAXYC010000426.1 GCF_018619185.1 Streptomyces sp. McG3
CGGGCCCTTCGCTCGGGAGCGGTGCCGTGCGGGGCGGTGCGGGCGGTGCGCGTGCGGACGGCGAGGGGGAAGGTCACGCGGTCACGCGGTCACGCGGTCAGGGCCGGGATGATCTCGGCCCCGTAGGCGTCGATGGTCGCCTCCCGGGCGTCGTGCATGTTGTACAGCGCGAACTGGTCGACGCCCATGTCCCGCAGCATCTGGAGCTTCTCGATGTGCGCCTCGGCGGGACCGAGCAGACAGAACCGGTCGACGATCTCGTCCGGGACGAAGGCGGTGTCCGGATTGCCGGTGCGGCCGTGGTGGCTGTAGTCGTAGCCGGAGCGTCCGGCGATGTACGCGGTGAGCGCCTCCGGCACCAGGCCGGAGTGCTCGCCGTAGCGGGCGACCAGGTCCGCCACGTGGTTGCCGACCATCCCGCCGAACCAGCGGCACTGCTCCCGGGCGTGGTCGAGGTCGTCGCCGACGTAGGCGGGGGCGGCGACGCAGATGGTGACGGAGTCCGGGTCCCGTCCGGCGTCGGAGGCCGCGTCCCGTACCGCCTTGATCATCCACTCGGTGAGGAAGGGGTCGGCGAGCTGGAGGATGAAGCCGTCGGCCTTCTGCCCGGCCAGGGCCAGGGCCTTGGGCCCGTACGCCGCCATCCACACCGGCAGCCGTCCGTTCTTCACCCAGGGGAGCTGCACCGGCTGGCCGTCGACCGTCGCCTCCCGGCCCTCGGCGAGGTCGCGGATGACGTCGATGGCCTCGCCGAGCCGGGCCAGGGTGTTGGGCTTGCGGCCCGCGACGCGCATCGCGGAGTCGCCGCGCCCGATGCCGCAGACGGTGCGGTTGCCGTACATGTCGTTGAGGGTGGCGAAGGTGGAGGCGGTGACCTCCCAGGTGCGGGTGCCGGGGTTGGTGACCATCGGGCCCACGGTCAGCTTCTCCGTGTGCTCCAGGATGCGGCTGTAGATGACGAACGGCTCCTGCCAGAGCACCGCCGAGTCGAAGGTCCAGCCGTAGCGGAAGCCGTTGCGCTCGGCGCGGCGCATCAGGCCGACGACGGCGGAGGCGGGCGGGTCCGTCTGGAGGACGAGTCCGAAGTCCATGGCGGGATCTCCTAGTCCAGGTACTGACAGGTGGCGCGGGGGGTGTACATGCCGTGTCCGGCGCGGCCGAGGAACGTCCGTCCGTCGATGACGAGTTCGCCGCGCGAGAGCACGGTCTCGACCTGGCCGGTGATGCGTTTGCCCTCGTACGCGGAGTAGTCGACGTTCATGTGGTGGGTCTCGGCGGAGAGGGTCTGCTCGGCGGCCGGGTCGTAGATGACGATGTCGGCGTCGGCGCCCGGGGCGATGGTGCCCTTCTTCGGGTAGAGGCCGAACATCCGGGCCGGGGAGGCGCAGGCGATCTCGATCCAGCGGCGGCGGGTGATGTGCCCGTCCACGACGGCCTGGTGCAGCAGGTCCATGCGGTGCTCGACGCCCGGCATGCCGTTGGGGATCTTGGAGAAGTCGCCGCGGCCCATCTCCTTCTGCCCCGAGAAACAGAAGGGACAGTGGTCGGTGGAGACGACCTGGAGTTCGTTGGTGCGCAGGCCCCGCCACAGGGCTTCCTGGTGTTCCTTGGGGCGCAGCGGGGTGGAGCAGACGTACTTGGCGCCCTCGAAGTCCGGCTCGGCGAGGTTGTCGGTGGAGAGGAACAGATACTGCGGGCAGGTCTCGCCGAAGACGGGGAGGCCCTTGTGCCGGGCGGCGGCGATCTCCTCCACGGCCTCGTCGGCGGAGACGTGGACGACGTAGAGGGGGGATCCGGCGACCCGGGCGAGCTGGACGGCCCGGTGGGTGGCCTCGGCCTCCAGGGCGACCTTGCGGACGTCCCCGTGGTAGCGGGGGTCGGTGTGGCCGGCGGCGAGGGCCTGCTCGACGAGGACGTCGATGGCGATGCCGTTCTCCGCGTGCATCATGATCAGTCCGCCGTTGCCGGCGGCCCGCTGCATGGCGCGCAGGATCTGGCCGTCGTCGCTGTAGAAGACCCCGGGGTAGGCCATGAACAGCTTGAAGGAGGTGACCCCTTCGGAGACGAGGAGGTCCATCTCCTTGAGCGAGGAGGGGTTCACGTCCGCGAGGATCATGTGGAAGGCGTAGTCGATGGCGCAGTTGCCGTCGGCCTTGGCGTACCAGGCGTCGAGCCCTTCGCGCAGGGAGCGGCCCACGGTCTGGATCGCGAAGTCGACGATGGTGGTGGTGCCGCCCCAGGCGGCGGCCCGGGTGCCGGTCTCGAAGGTGTCGGCGGCGTACGTCCCGCCGAACGGCATCTCCATGTGGGTGTGCCCGTCGACACCGCCCGGGATGACGTACTTGCCCGTCGCGTCGATCCGCCGGTCGGCGCTCCAGCTCTCGGCGGCCTCGGTTCCGTGGGCGGCGAGGGCGGCGATCCGGCCGCCCTCGACGAGCACGTCGGCGTGGATCTCGTCGGACGCGGTGATGACCAGGCCACCGTGGATGACGGTGCGGCTCATGGGTACCTCCTCAGTGCGGGGCGCCCCCACCGGCCCTCGGGCCTGCGGCCGGGGCGGCCCCGCGCGGTTCGTATACGTACGGGCCCCGCCTGGCGGGGGTCAGCCCGCCGCGTGCAGGGCGTCCGCGAGGATCGCCGCGCCTTCCTCGGCCTCGGCGACGGTCAGGGTAAGCGGCGGGGCGATCCTGATGACGCTGGTGCTGTGGCCGCCGCCCTTGCCGATCAGCAGCCCGCCCGCGCGGGCGGCTTCGAGGACCGCCGCGGCGGCCTCGGGGTCGGCCTCGTCGGTGCCGGGCCTCACCAGCTCGATGCCGATCATCAGGCCCCGGCCGCGCACCTCGCGCACGGCGGGCGAGGCGGCGGCGATGCCCCGCAGCCGTTCGATGAGGAGCCCGCCCACGCGCCGCGCGTTGCCCTGGAGGTCGTGTTCCAGGAGGTACGAGAGGTTGGCGAGCGAGGCGGCCATGGTGATCGGTGAACCGCCGAAGGTGGAGATGGAGTTGGCGTCGAGGCAGTTCATCACCTCGGCGCGGGCCACCACTCCCCCGACCGACATGCCGTTGCCGATGCCCTTGGCGAAGGTGAGGATGTCCGGCGGCCCGTGCTCGGCGTGCGCCTGCCAGCCCCAGAAGTGGTCACCGGTACGGCCCCAGCCGGTCTGCACCTCGTCCGAGATCCACAGCACCCCGTGCCGGCCCAGGACCTCCCGGAACGCGGCGAAGAGTCCGTCGGGCGGGGAGGTGAAGCCGCCGACGCCCTGGATGGGTTCGGCGATCAGGGCCGCGGGGTTGCGGGTGTGCCCGAGGAGGTCCTCCAGGTCGGCGACGCACGCCTGGATGAACCGCTCGTCGCTCAGCTCGGCGTACGGGCCACGACTGCGGACGCCGCCGTGGACGTACAGGGTCTGGAGCGGGGACAGACTCGTGGGCGACCAGGCCTGGTTGCCGGTGATGGAGACCGTGGAGAACGACCGGCCGTGGTAGCTGTTGCGCATCGCGAGGATCTGGTTGGAGCGGCGGTACGCGGTGGCGAGCAGCAGCGCGGTGTCGTTGGCCTCGGTGCCCGAGGTGGTGAAGAAGACCCGGGCGTCGGGGATGCCGGAGAGGGTGGCGATCCGCTCGGCCATCTCCACCATGGGGCGGTTGAGGTAGAGGGTGGAGGAGTGGATGATCCGCCCGGCCTGTTCGGCGACCGCCTTGGTCACCTCGGGCAGGGCGTGGGCGGTCATCGTGGTGAGGATGCCGCCGAAGAAGTCCAGGTAGCGGTTGCCGTCCGCGTCCCAGACGTGGCGGCCCTCGCCGTGGGTGAGCTCCAGGGGGTGGCGGTAGTAGAGCGCGAGCCATGCGGGGCTGACGGCGAGGTGGCGCTCGTGCAGTCCGCTCACGGCTCCACCAGCCCGTCGTAGGCGTCGGGCCGTCGGTCCCGGTAGAACGCCCACTGTTGCCGGACTTCCTCGATCAGGTCGAAGTCCAGGTCGCGGACGAGGAGTTCCTCTTCCTTGTCGCTGGCGACGTCCCCGACGAACTGGCCGCGCGGGTCGACGAAGTAGCTGGTCCCGTAGAAGTCGTTGTCGCCGTACTCCTCCTGGCCGACCCGGTTGATCGCGGCGACGAAGTACTCGTTGGCGACGGCGGACGCGGGCTGCTCCAGCTGCCAGAGGTGGCTGGAGAGTCCGCGCGAGGTGGCCGACGGGTTGTACACCAACTGCGCTCCTCCGAGGCCCAGTTGCCGCCAGCCCTCGGGGAAGTGCCGGTCGTAGCAGATGTAGACGCCGACCTTGCCGACCGCGGTGTCGAAGACCGGCCAGCCGGCGTTGCCGGGCTTGAAGTAGTACTTCTCCCAGAACCCCTTGACCTGGGGGATGTGGTGCTTGCGGTACTTGCCGAGATACGAGCCGTCGGCGTCGATCACGGCAGCGGTGTTGTAGTAGAAGCCGGACTGCTCGATCTCGAAGACCGGGACGACGATCACCATGCCGGTCTCGCGGGCGAGGTCCCGCATGCGCCGGACGGTCGGGCCGTCGGGGACCGGCTCGGCCCAGCGGTAGTGCTCGGGCTCCTGGACCTGGCAGAAGTAGGGTGCGTTGAACACCTCCTGGAAGCCGATGATCTTCGCCCCCTGCCGGGCGGCCTCGCGCGCGTGTTCCTCGTGCTTGGCAATCATGGATTCGGTGTCGCCGGTCCAGGTCGCCTGGACGAGTGCGGCGCGTACGACGTGGGACATGAGCTGCTCCTTCGACGCGGCGTCAGAGAGCCTGCACGCGTTCTCTACGCACGTAGATCGGTGCATGGATGGAGAACGTAAGCCCCTCCGTCCGGCGGGGCAAGACCATCGCCGTGAACCGGCGGAGTCGATCATGTTTCGCACTCGACCGGTCCACAACGGACACGGCCCCGATCCCCGGTGGTCGCCGCGGGGGCTCACACCCCCGGCACGCCCGCCACCCGCAGCGCGTGCACCAGGTCCCACTCCCGTTCCACCGACACCTCGCGGGCCGCCGCCAGGAGCAGGGGCAGCAGCCGGGTCCCACCGGTCCCGGCCAGCTCGGCGGCCTCCCGCGGAGTGCGTACGCGGACGAAGGCGCCCAGCAGGTCCCGCGCCTCCCGCTCCCGGCCGGCGCCGTCCAGGGCGAGCACCGCCTCGGCCACCTCGGCGGCGGGCCGGGCGACGCCCTGGCGCAGCAGGAGCCCGCAGTCCGCATCGCGCCCGGCGGCGGCCAGCGCGGCGGCCGCGGCGGCGAATCCGGCGGGCGGCAGCGAGGACACCTCCCAGAGCAGGGTCGTCCAGTCGGCGGCGAGCCCGGCGCGGTACAGGGCCACCGCGAGCACCGGCAACCGGGGCGCGGGCCAGGCCGCGACCTCGCAGAGCACCACGTGTGCCTCCCCGCCGCGGCCCTCGGCGCGCAGCCGGACCAACTGGGCGACGGCCCCGGCGACGGCCTGCCCGGCGACCGGATCCGGCAGGGCGTCCGGCTGACGGTCCCGCCC
>NZ_JAAXYC010000427.1 GCF_018619185.1 Streptomyces sp. McG3
CCCCCACCGCCGCAGATTCCGTCCGGCCGGCGCCGCCGCCCTCGCCATCGGCCTGGCGGCCGTCACCGGTTGCAGCGGCGACAGCGGCGCCGACGACGACACCGTGAAGGTCGGCCTGGTGGCCTCCCTGTCGGGCACCTACGAGCCGGTCGGCACGGAGCTGCGGGACGGCTTCAAGCTGTATCTGGACACCCATGGCAACAAGCTGGGCGGCCGAAAGGTCGAGCTGATCGTGGCGGACGAGGGCGACGGTCCGCCGACCGCCGTGCCGGCGGCCACCAAGCTCGTCAAGAAGGACAAGGTCGACGTGCTGACGGGTCTCGTCGGCGGCGGCTCGGTCAACGCGGTCCTGCCGCTGATCCAGCAGGCCAGGATCCCCTTCCTCGGATCGAACGCCCGGCCTCCGGTCAAGGACATCGAGTACGTCTGGACGACCAGCTTCCTGTCCGACGAGCCGGGCCGGGCCATCGCCCCGTACATCAAGGACAAGGTCGACGGACCGGTCTACGCGATCGGCCCGGACTACCAGGGCGGTCACGACGAACTGCGCGGATTCACCGATGAGTTCGAGCGGATCAAGGGGAAGCTCGCCAACCCGGACGGCAAGACCACCTGGACGCCGTTCCCGAAGACGACCAACTTCATGCCGTACTTCGCGGAGATCGCCAAGACGGACGCCAAGGCGGTGTACTGCTTCTACGCCGGCAAGGCCGCGATCGACTTCGCCAAGCAGTACGCCCAGTCGGACATCGCCGATCTGCCGCTGTACACGGCCTTCGTGACCGAGGGCAGCGTCCTCCAGGCCCAGGGCGCGGCGGCGAAGGACATCTACTCGGTCCTGAACTACGCGGCCGACCTCGACAACGAGGCCAACCGCACGTTCGCCGCCGACTGGACGGCGGAGCACGACACGCAGCCCACCACCTACGCGATGGCGTCGTACGACGCGGCCGCCGTACTGGACAAGGCGATCGCGGACGCGGCGAAGGACGGCGACGTCACGTCGCAGACCATCAACAAGGCCATCGCGGGTCTGGGTCAGATCGACAGCCCGCGCGGCGCCTGGGAGTTCGGCGACAAGGCCCACTCACCGGTTCAGACGTGGTACCTGCGCCAGGTGCGGCCGGACGGGGCCCAGTTGGCCAACGTCATGGTCCAGGACCTGGCGACGCTCGGCAGCTGACATGGATCTCCTCGATGCCCACCTCATACCGGCGGTGGACGGGGTGGCCTTTGGACTGCTGCTGTTCGTGGTCGCCGCCGGCCTGAGTCTCGCCTTCGGCACGGCGGGTGTGCTGAATCTGTCGCACGGCACGCTGTACGCGATCGGCGCCTACACGGGGGCCGAGCTGAGCGACGGGACCTGGGGCGGTCTCGCCCTCGGCCTGGCCGCCGGAACCGCCGCGGCGTGCCTCGCCGGGGCGGGGCTGTCCGCCGCGACGGCTCCGCTCGCCCGGCGTGGGCATCTGGCGCAGGCACTGCTGACGTTCGGGCTCGCCCTGATCGGCGGTGATCTGCTCATCCAGCTCTTCGGGGCGGACGAACTCCCCGTGCGCGTTCCCGAGGCGCTCGACTCCTCGGTGATGCTGCTGGGGCACCGCTACCCCGCCTACCGGCTCTGCTTCATCGTGATGGCCGTGCTGCTCGCCGCGTTCGGGACCTGGGTGCTGACCCGGACCCGGATGGGCGCCGCGGTACGGGCCGCCGCCGACGATCCGCAGATGCTCGCGGCCACCGGGCGCAACCCCCGGGCGGTGCACACCGGCGTCCTCGCGGCGGCGGGCGCGCTGGCCGGGGCGGCGGGCGTACTGGGGGCGCCGATCATCGGCCCCGGCCCCGGTACGTCCGAGAACGTGCTGATGCTCTCCCTCGTGGTGGTCGTGCTCGGCGGGCTGCGCTCGCTGTGGGCGACCTTCTTCGCGGCGGTCGCGGTGGGCGAGGTGCAGACGCTGGGCGTCTCGCTGGCACCCGATCTGGCGCCGTATCTGCTCTTCGCCGCGATGGCGGCGGTGCTGGTGCTGCGCTCCCGCTTCGCGGAACCGGCCGCGGGGCACGGCCCCGAGGGTCCCGGACCGGACCCGGTCGCCCGGCTCCGGAGTCACCTCGCCGGCCGTCTGCGACGACGGCCGCACGGGACGCCGGAGACGGCCGGAGCCGCAGGGACGCCAGGGATGTCAGGGGCGTCAAGGGCGCCGCAAGGGGCGTCAGGGACAGCAGGGGCGTGGGAAGCGGGCCGGACCGCGGACCGGGCTGGCGCGGCGCCCCGCGAGCGCGGGCGGAGCCTGCCGGCCTGGATCGGCCGGCTGCCGGGCGGGGCCGCGTGGCGGCAGGCGGCTCCCCTGCTCGTCCTGCTCGTCGTGCTGATCTCCCTGCCGGCCCTGCTCGACGCGTACAGCATCTCGCTGGCCGGTTCCGCCCTGGCCCTGGGGCTGCTCGCGGTCAGTGTCACGATCCTCACCGGCTACGCGGGACTGCCCACCCTGGGGCAGACCGCGCCGTTCGCCGTGGGCGCGTACGCCACCGCCAACCTCGCGGAGGCCGGGTGGACCGTGGGTCCCGTGCAGCTCGTCCTCTCGGCGCTCGCCGCCGCCGTCTTCGCCCTGGTGGTGGGTCCGGCGGTGATCCGGGCCCGCGGCACCACCGTCCTGATGATCACGCTCGCCATCGGCGAGCTGACCGGCGCGGTCGTCAACCAGCTCAAGTCCGTCACCGGCGGCGCCGACGGACTCGTCGGCTTCCCGGCCACCCGGGCGCTGTGGGGCGGGCAGGAGATGCTGGAGGAGAGCCGGCTGTACACCTACGCGCTCGTCGTCGCCGTCGTCGCCGTCTCCATCACCCTGCTCGTCCTGCGCTCGCCGGCCGGGAAGCTGCTGACAGGCACCCGGGGCGCCGAGGCGCGGATGCGTGCCTCCGGGCACCCGGTCGGGCGCTACCTGCTGGTGGCCCACATCTGCGCGGGCGCGCTGGCCGGGGTGGGCGGTTCACTGATGGTGACCGTCCAGCAGTATCTCGCCCCCGCCGACGTCGGGTTCGAGATCGCCGCGTTCGCCCTGCTGGCGGTGGTCATCGGCGGTACGACGTCCGTGATCGGCGCCCTGCTGGGCGCCGGGCTCATCGTCGCCACCCGGGACTGGGTCGCCGGTTCCTGGCCCGGCCACGGTCCGCTGCTGCTCGGTGTGCTCTTCGTCGCCACCGTGTACCTGCTGCCGCGCGGCCTCGCGGGGCTGCGCGGTGGGTCCGGCGGCGGGAGCGGGCCGCCGTCCGAGGCTCCCGTGACCGGGGATCCGTCCCCGTCGGCGCCCGCCCCCCACCCCGCCGGGAAGGTCTCCCCATGACACCAGCACCGACCACCGCGGCGCCGGAGCATCCCGTACTGGACCTCACCCGGCTGACCCGCCGGTACGGCACCCTCACCGCCGTCGACGACGTCAGCCTGCGGCTCCCGGCGGGCGCCCGGCACGCCGTCATCGGTCCCAACGGCGCCGGCAAGACCACCCTGCTCAACCTCATCGCGGGCACGGACCGGCCCGACCACGGCACGATCGCCCTGGACGGCACCGACATCACCCGGACGCCGACCGCCGGACGCAGCCGTCTCGGCGTCGCCCGCAGCTTCCAACAGCCGTCGGTGATCCGGGAGTTGTCGGTGCTGGACAACATCGTCCTGGCCGGCTGGCCGCACCACCCGAAGCGCCGCGGAGCCTGGCGCAGCCCGTCCCGCTACCGGCTGCACACCGAGTCCGCGGCCCGCCGTCTGGAGACCGTCGGTCTCGCGGACCTCGCCCACCGGCCGGCGTCCACGCTCTCGCACGGGCAGCGCCGCATGCTCGACCTCGCCGCCGCGCTGGCGGGCGACCCCAGGCTGCTGCTCCTGGACGAGCCGGCGGCCGGACTGACCGACGACGGCATCGGCCTGCTGCTCGCCATCCTCGGCGGTCTGCCTGCGACCGTCTCGGTCATCCTGGTCGAGCACCACGTCGAGGTGGTCGCCCAGATCTCGTCCACCGTCACGGTGCTGGCCGCCGGGAAGGTACTCGTCACCGGCCCGACCCAGGAGGTCCTGGCGCATCCCGAGGTCCGCGACGCGTACCACGGCACCGGCTCGACGGCGGGCCCGGCCGCCGCCCCAGCGAGAGGATGACCGACGCCCGATGCTCGAACTCACCGGCCTGACCGCGGGTTACCACGGCGGCACCGTCCTGCACGGGCTCGACCTGTCGGTCCCCGCCGGCACGGTCCACGCCGTCGTCGGCCACAACGGCGCCGGCAAGACCACCCTCGTCCACACCGTCGCCGGACTGATGCGCCCGAGCGCCGGAACCGTACGCCTCGACGGCCGCGAGGTGACGGGGCAGCCCGCGCACCGGATCGCCCGTGCCGGGATCGGACTCGTACCGCAGGGCCGCCGGGTGTTCGCCGGGCTCACCGTCGACGAGCACCTGCGGCTGTCGTACCGTCCGCCGCGCCGGGGCGACGCGGAGCGGCCCAGCGTGTGGACCCCCGCGCGCGTGACGGAGCTGCTGCCCCGGCTGGGCGAGCGCCGGGGCAACCGGGGTGCGGAGCTGTCCGGCGGCGAGCAGCAGATGCTGGCGCTGGCCCGCGCCCTGCTCGGTTCGCCGCGGCTGCTGCTGCTCGACGAGCCGACGGAGGGCCTCGCCCCGGTGCTCGTCCGGCAGGTCCACGAGCTGGTGGCGACGCTGGCGGCCGAGGGCATCGCCGTACTGCTGGTCTCCCCCAGCCCCGCCCAGGCCGTCGAGTCCGCCGGGGCGCTCACGGTCCTCACCTCGGGGCGGACGACGCTGCGCATGGACGGTGCGGACGCCCGCGCCGACGGCAGCGCGCTGCACGCGGCGCTGGAGCTGGCGCCGACGGCGGTCTGATACGCGGGCGGGAAGGGGCCGCGCGGCGCGGTACGGGGCCGCCGGGCCGCCGCCTTCCCGCCCGGGGGTCTACCCGGCCTTCAGGCTGTGGCCGCCGAAGCCGCTGCGCCGGTCGGAGCCCTTGTTCTGGTCCTGCCACCACGCGTCGAACGCGGTCGGGCCCATGGCGGACCAGTCGGGTGTGTTCTCGACCTGCGCGGCGCCCATCCGGCGGGCGAGCGCGACCATGGCCGACCCGACGGGCCCGCGCCCGGCGTCGTAGCTCTCCAGGATCTCCTTCCAGCTGCCCCCGGCCGTCCAGGCGGCCTCCAGGGCGGTGGCGTCCTGGAGCGCCTTCACGCTGCCGCCGCCGATGTGCGGCCGGGCGACGCTGGCGGCGTCTCCGACGAGGACCATCCGTCCCGAGGTGTAGTGCGGCACCTCCAGGTCGTAGATGGGCTGGATGAAGGTGGTCTCGGCGGGGGTTCGCAGCACCCTGGCCGCCCAGTACGGCGGGAAGTTGTCGGCTACCAGGGCCCTCAGATGCGCGGTGAGCTCGGAGTTGAGCCTGCCCGGCGGGAGGGAGGTGGGGGCCCGCAGGTCGGGGT
>NZ_JAAXYC010000428.1 GCF_018619185.1 Streptomyces sp. McG3
GCCGTCCGCGACCCCCTGCCGCCCGCCACGACCGCACTGACCTCGGCCGACCTGCCCGTCCACGCCCACCTCACCGAGGCCGTCTGGCGGGACGGGCTGCTGCACCTGACCGGCCACGCCTACGTACGGAACGCGCCGGGCGGCCCGGTCCGGCTCGGCTGGCTGCGCTCCGGGAAGCGGCTGATCCCCCTGCGGACCCGCCCGGTCCCGGGCGACGAGGCCACCGCCCGCTCCGGCCGCTCTCTGCACCGCTACGACCGCGCCGGGTTCACCGCCGTCGTCGACCCGCGCAGACTCGCCGGGAAAGCGAGCGGCGGGCGCACGACGTGGAAGCTGGAGGCCGTCGTCGTGGGCGCGGGCCGGCCGCGCCGGGGCCCCATGCGGCTCGTCGGCACCCCGGCCCCGCCCGCCGTGACGTACACCGACGAGCGGACCCGTATCGTCCCCGTCCTGTCCGGCAACAAGCTGGAGCTGCGCACGGAACGTGTCGCGGCCGTCCTGACCGGGCAGTCGGCGGTCGAGGACGCCGTGCGGCTGGAGGTGAAGATCCTCGGCGACGCCGGGCCGGTCGCCCTCCGGCTCACCGAGTGGCGCACCAAGGAGACCCGGGAGTTCGCCCTGCGCGGCTCGCTCGGCTCCCGGGCGGCGGACATCCCGCTTACCGCCTTCCGGGGACAGGACGACATCTGGGGCGTGCAACTCGTCGGCGAGGGTGCGTCGTTGACCGTGGCCGCCCGGACCGAGGGCCAGGACGGACGCTACGCACTGCCCGGCGGCCGTGAGGTGTACGCGGCCCCCAACCCCTCGGGCGACCTCGTGCTCACCGACCGGCCCGTCCAGCCCGTCGTCACCGACGTCGTCCGGGAGGAGTCGGGCGCCCTGATCCTCGACGGGACCTTCCCCGAGCCCATGGGCGCCTTCCGGGAACTCGTCCTGCGGCACAGCGGCCACCGGGAGGAGGTGGTCCTCGGTCTGGAGCGGGGAGACGGCGACGGCTTCCGGGCCGTGATCGCGCCCGCCGCCGTCGAGGGGCCCGGCGGGGCGCTGCCGCTCGCCGAGGGGCGCTGGTACCTCTTCCTGCGCGAGCCCGGGGAGCGGGACCCGGAGGCCTACCGGCCGCTCCGCCTCGGCACCCCCCTGCATCCCACCCTGCCGACACAACAGCACATCGGTGGGCGGGACTTCACCCTCCAGCGGCGCCACCACGACCGGCTCGTGCTGGAGTCGGCCTCCGCCCTCCCCGTCGGTGAGCGCGGCGCGTACGGGCAGCGGATCCAGCGCGAGCGGTACTCCGGACTGCGCGCCACCACGGTCGACGAACTGCGCCCCGCCGTCCTCTACTCCAGCTTCGACGGCCGCCAGTGCTCCGACTCGCCCCGCGCCGTCCACCGCGAACTCGTGGCCCGGGGGCGGGACATCGAGCACCTGTGGGTGGTGCGCGACCAGCAGGCGGCCGTGCCCGAAGGCGTCCGCCCCATCGCCCTGCACAGCGCCGACTGGTACGAGGCGCTGGCCCGCAGCCGCTGGATCGTCACCAACACCCACCTGCCGGACTGGTTCGAGCGGGCCGAGGGGCAGACCGTCGTCCAGACCTGGCACGGCACCCCGCTCAAACGCATCGGCCGCGACCTCGCGGGCGCCCCGCACGCCGACGCCGCGTACATGGCGTCCATGGAACGCCGGTCCGCCCAGTGGGGCGTGCTCGTCTCCCCGAACAGCTTCTCCACCCCCGTGATGCGCCGCGCCTTCGGCTACTCGGGCGAGGTCCTGGAATGCGGCTCCCCGCGCAACGACCTGCTGTACGCCCCCGACCGGGACGAGACCGCCGCCGCCGTACGCGAACGGCTCGCGCTCCCCGAGGGGCGGCGCGTGATCCTGTACGCCCCCACCTGGCGCGAGGACCGCCCACGGCAGGGCGGGCGCCACGGGTTCGACCTCCAACTCGACCTGGAGCGGGCCCGGGAGGGCCTCGGCGAGGACCACGTCCTGCTGATCCGCCGCCACTACCTCGTCGGTGGCAGCGTCCCCGACACCGCCTTCGTCCGGGACGTCTCCCGCCACCCGGACGTCGCCGAACTGCTGCTGATCAGCGACGTCCTGGTGACCGACTACTCCTCGATCATGTTCGACTTCGCGCAGACCGGCCGGCCGATGCTCTTCCACACCCACGACCTGGCCCACTACCGCGACACCCTGCGCGGCTTCTGCTTCGACTTCGAGCAGCGCGCCCCCGGCCCCCTGATCCCCGACTCCGCCGGGATCGTGGCCGCCCTGCGCGACCCGGAAGCCGCGACCGCCGGGCACCGGGAGGCCTACGAGCGGTTCCGGGAGGCGTTCTGCGACCTCGACGACGGGACCGCCGCCGCCGGAGTCGTCGACCGGATGCTCAAGGGGGAGCAGGCATGAGCGACTTCAGCTGTGTGATCACCGGCGGCGGGGACAGCGAGGGCCCCGCGGGCGCCGACGCACTGCGCGCCTCCGTGGAGTCCGTGCTCGGCCAGTCGCTGCGCGGAGCCGAGGCCGTCGTGGTCCTCGCCTCCACCGCCGCCCCGGCCGTCCGGACCACCGCCCGGGCCCTCGCCGACCGGGCCCCCGGGCGGGTCCGCCTCCTCCACGCCGACCCGGCCGTCCGCACCACCGGAGCCCTGCGCAACGCGGGCCTGGACGCGGCGGGCGGCCGGTACGTCCTGGTCCTCGCCGCCGGCGAACGCCTCCAGCCGCACGCCTGCCGCAACCTCTGGCAGGCGGGCGAGACCAGCCGCGCCGACCTGATCGCCGGCCGCTGGAGCCGGGCCGCGGACGAGAGCGGCAAGGAGCGGGAGCCGTCCTGGCAGGGTGAGCTGTACGCCCGCTCCCGCACCCTCGCCCGCTTCACCGACGCCCCCGAACTCGTCGTCAGGGACGCCCTGGTGACCGGATTCTGCCTGCGCCGCGAGGCCGCCAGGCGGCACGGGCTGCGGTACGAGGAGGACCTGACGTACGGCGAGATCCTCTTCGGCCCGCTCGCCGCCGCCGCGGTCGGCCGGATCGCGCTGGTCCGCCGGCTGATCGTGACCGGCCGGGCCGTCCCCGACCGGGCCCGCGACCTCGCCGCCCTGGTCGAGGGTCACCGCCGGGTCGCCAACACCCTCCTCGCGCGCGGGCTGTCCGAGCTGCGCGAGGAGCGGGAGCAGGGGTTCGCCCGCGACCACCTGGTGCCGCTCGCCCGGTCCTTCCCCCACCTGCCCGCCGCCCGCCGCGACCGGGTCGCCGGGGCCGCCGCCCGTGCGCTGACCGGCTCCTTCCGGGACGGCCTGCCGGGCCTGCCGCCGCTGGAGCGGGCCGCCGTGCGGCTGCTGGCCCGGGGCGACGCCGAAGGGGTCCTCACCGCGGCGTACGCGCTGAGCAGGCCCGCCACCGTGTGCGCGCCGCTGACGACGGGCGCGGACGGCCGGGTGACCTGGGGCGGCGAGCCGGGAGGGCCGGGTGTCGACGTCACCGAACTCGGTCACCAGTACCGCACGTTCGGCGACGCGCGGCTGATGAACCGGCTCACCCGCGCCACCGCCGAGCGGGGCCGCCTGCTGCTGGAGGGCCGCCTCGTGCTGCCCGGCCACGGCGGCCCCGGCCCCGGGACCCCCCTCGCCGCGACCCTGGAGTTCCGGGCCCGGGGCGGGGCGCGCGCCGTCGTGTTCCCGGTCGAGGAGATCCGGCACGACGGCGACGGGATCACCTGGCGCGCGCGGGCCGACGTCACGCGCCGCCTGCGCCCCGTCGGCGCCCGCGACACGGCGTGGGACGCGCGGCTGACCGTGACCGCGGGGGGCCCCGACGGGCCCCGTTCCGTCAGCGATCTCTTCGCCCCGCAGGACCAGGTGGAAGGGGCCCTCCGGTTCCCCGCCAGGCCCCGGCTCGGGCGGCTCGCCGGGGACACCTGGGAGCCCTACATCACGCTCAAGGACCACTTCGCGCTCCGGCTGACCGCCCGCCGCCGCCCGGCCCGCACCACCCACCGCCTGGTCCGCTACGCCACCCGCTTCCGGCCCGCCCGCAAGGCGAAGCTCCTCGTCCGGTCCCTGCGGGGGCGCCTGGACCGCTACCGCTCCCGGGGCTTCAAGGTCCCCGTCTACAACACCTGGCTCACCCGGCTCCCCGTGCGCCGCGGCTCCGTCGTCCTCGAAAGCCACATGGGCACCTGCTACGGCGACAGCCCGCGCGCCCTGTACGAGGAGATCCGCCGCCAGGGCCTGAAACTGCGTGCCACCTGGTCCTACGACCCCTCCCCGGCCGGCTTCCCGGACGGCGCCCGCCTCGTACGCCGCTGGTCCTGGCGCTATCTGTGGGCGCTCGCCCGCGCCGAGTTCTGGGTCGACAACCAGGGCTTCCCGCAGCAGCTGCGAAAGCCCCGGCACACCACGTACCTCCAGACCTGGCACGGTTCCGCGTACAAGCGGATGGGCTTCGACGAGCGGCGCGTACGGCTCCAGAGCGCCCCCCAGCGCCGGCGGCTCCAGCAGGCCGTGGACCGCTTCGACCACTTCCTCGTCCGCTCCGAGCACGACGTGGACACCCTCGCCCGCGCCTACCGGCTGCCCGAGGAACGGCTCCTGCGCACCGGCTACCCGCGCAACGACGCGCTGATCGCGGAGCGCGACCGGTCGGAGACCGAGGGGCGGCTGCCGCGCCCGCCGCTCGCCGGGACGCTCGGGCTGGACGACCACAAGAAGACCGTGCTGTACGCCCCCACGTTCCGGGGCGGCCTCGGAAGACAGCGCAGGGCCCGACTCCTGCTGGACGTACGGGAGTTCGCGGAGCGATTCGGCGACACCCACACCCTGCTCGTACGGGCCCACTACCTGGAGTCCGCCCGGCTGCCGATCTGTCCGCCCGGGACCGTCGTCGACGTGTCGCGCCACCACGACGTCAGTGAAATCCTCGCCCTCACCGACGTGCTGATCACCGACTACTCCTCCATCATGTTCGACTTCGCCCTCCTCGACCGGCCCGTCGTGCTGTTCGCCCCCGACCTGGAGGCGTACGCGGCCGAGCGCGGCAGCTACTTCGACCTGCGGGAGCACGCCCCCGGGCCGGTGACCGCGACGCAGGAGGAACTGTTCGGGACCCTCGCGGAGCTGAAGAGGTCCGACACCCGGTACGCCGACCGACGCCGTGCGTTCACCCGGCGGTTCGGGCCCTACGACCGGGGTGACGCCGCCCGCAGGACCGTCGCCGCCGTCTTCGCCCCCGGATCCTCCCGGGGCGCCCGCCACATCATCGACCACGACCGGGGGGCCGGCCGATGAGCCGCGACGTCTTCATCGTCTCCAACAGCACCGACGAACTCGGCGGCGTCACCGGCTGGATGCACCAGACCGCCCGCCTCCTCGCCGGCCAGGGCCACCGCGTCCACACCATCGGCGTCCACGCGTCCGACCTCAAG
>NZ_JAAXYC010000429.1 GCF_018619185.1 Streptomyces sp. McG3
GGAGGAGGCGGCGGGGCCGTTCCGTATACGGAGACGGGCGGTGGGAGGGGTACGGCGGACGCCGCCGGTAAGGACACCCTGAGATGCGGAGAGACGCCCCGATCGGCTAGCAAGGCCCCATGGCGGTGTTCGTCGCGCTCGGCGCGTTCCTGATGACTCTGGCCGGCGGCTGGGTCGCACAACGCGTCACCGACCGCCGTCACCTGGTGCTCGGCCTCGCGGGCGGGCTGATGCTCGGCGTGGTCGGACTCGACCTCCTGCCGGAGGCGATCGAGGCGGCCGGCACTCCGGTGTTCGGGGTCCCCGCCGCCCTGCTGCTGTTCGTCGGCGGCTTCCTGGCGGCCCATCTGGTGGAGCGGCTGCTCGCCGGACGCCAGGTGGCACACGGGGCGAGCGGCAACCACGGCGACCGCGTGCCGCAGGTGGGGCTGACGGCGGCCGCCGCGATGGTCGTCCACAGCCTGATGGACGGCATCGCGCTGGGCGCCGCCTTCCAGGTCAGCGGCTCCATGGGCGTGGCCGTCGCGCTGGCGGTGATCAGTCATGACTTCGCCGACGGATTCAACACGTACACCCTCACCAGTCTTTACGGGAACGCCCGGCGCAAGGCGCTCCTGATGCTCTTCGCGGCTGCCGCGGCACCGGTCGTGGGCGCCGCGACGACGCTGCTCTTCACCCTTCCGGAGGAACTGCTCGGCGGCTATCTCGGCTTCTTCGGCGGAGCGCTGCTCTACCTGGCCGCTGCGGAGATCCTTCCCGAGGCGCACCACACCCATCCCGCCCGCTCCACCCTTCTCTGCACCATCGGGGGCGTGGGCTTCATCTGGCTGGTCGTCGGCATCGCGGAGTGAGCCACGCGTACGCCCGAGCGCCCCGTCACGACGGGCGCGCCCCCCGGACGGTGGGTTCACCGCGCCCGGCAGTGCTCGACGAACCGCCGGGCCACCCCGGGCGACGCGGCCCAGTGGGTGTGCAGATAGCTCGCGTGAACGCCCCGCTGGACGTACCCCTCGACCCGCCGCTCCGGCTGGTGCATGCCCCAGGCGGGCGTGGTCCCCGCCCCCGGCTCCAGCACCGTGCGGTGGAACTCATGACCGCGCATCCGGGTCCCCGCCACCGCCAGCGCGCTGTCCGACACGGCCACCGCCTGCCGGTACCCGAGCGTGAGCCGCTCGGACATCCGGGCCTCGGCGTCCAGCACCCCGCACATGGGCTTCCCGTCCAGCTCCCGCGCCAGATACAGCAGCCCCGCGCACTCGGCCGCCACCGGGGCGCCGCTCAGGGCCAGTTCCGTGACCGCCCGCCGCAACGGCTCGTTGGCCGACAGCTCGGGGGCGTACATCTCCGGGAACCCGCCGCCGATGACGAGCCCCGCCGTGCCCACCGGCAGCTTCTCGTCCCGCAGCGGGTCGAAGACCACGACCTCCGCACCGGCCGCCGTCAGCAGCTCGGCGTGCTCCGCGTACGCGAAGGTGAACGCCGCCCCGCCGGCCACGGCCACGACGGGCCGCACAGCGCCGGGCTTCCGGGCGTAATCCGGCTCCCACGTCTCGTCCGGCAGCGACGGCGCGGTCCGGGCCAGCGCCATCAGCGCCTCCAGATCGCACCCGGCGCGCACCCGCTCGCCCATCGCCGCCACGGCGTCCACCGCTTCGGAGCCCCGCTCGGCCACCGGGACCAGCCCCAGGTGGCGCGAGGGCGTCGCCACCTGCGGGGCCCGCCGCAGCACGCCCAGGACCGGCAGCCCCGACTCGTCCAACGCGTCCCGCAGCAGCGCCTCGTGCCGGTCGGATGCCACCTTGTTCAGGATCACCCCGCCGATCCGCACCTCCGGGTCCCAGGAGGCGAACCCGTGCACCAGGGCCGCCACCGAACGGGACTGCGAGGAGGCGTCCACCACCAGCACCACGGGCGCCCGCAGGAGCTTCGCCACCTGTGCGGTGGACGCCAGCTCGCCCTGTCCCGAGGCGCCGTCGTACAGCCCCATCACGCCCTCGACCACGGCGAGGTCGCACCCCGCCGACCCGTGCGCGAAGAGCGGGGCGATCAGATCCGTCCCGCACATGTACGCGTCGAGATTGCGGCCGGGGCGTCCCGTCGCCAGCGAGTGGTAACCCGGATCGATGTAGTCCGGCCCCACCTTGTGCGGCGAGACGGCGAGCCCGCGCGCGGCGAAGGCGGCCATCAGGCCGGTGGCGACGGTGGTCTTGCCGCTGCCGGAGGCCGGAGCGGCGATGACCAGACGGGGCACAGTCACCACTCGATGCCCCTCTGGCCCTTCTGCCCCGCGTCCATCGGGTGCTTGACCTTCGACATGTCGGTCACCAGGTCGGCGGCCTCGATCAGCTTGTCCGGCGCGTTGCGGCCGGTGATCACGACATGCTGGGTGCCGGGCCGGTTCCGCATCACCTCGACGACCTCGTCGGTGTCGATCCAGCCCCAGTGCATCGGGTAGGCGAACTCGTCGAGCACGTACAGCTTGTACGTCTCGGCCGCCAGGTCCCGCTTGACCTGCTCCCAGCCCTCGCGGGCCTTCTCCTCGTTGTCCAGCTGACCGTCGCGCTGGACCCAGGACCAGCCCTCGCCCATCTTGTGCCAGTCGACGGTGCCGCCCTCGCCGCTCGCTCCGAGGACCTTCAGCGCGTTCTCCTCGCCGACCTTCCACTTCGCGGACTTCACGAACTGGAACACTCCGATCGGCCAGCCCTGGTTCCAGGCCCGCAACGCGAGCCCGAAGGCCGCCGTCGACTTGCCCTTGCCTATGCCCGTGTGGACGAACAGGAGCGGGCGGTTGCGCCGCTGGCGGGTGGTGAGCCCGTCGTCCGGTACCGATGTCGGCTGTCCCTGCGGCATTAAGCGGCCCTCCCGGCTGCGGTGACGTCCTTGACGAGCCCGGCGATCGAGTCGGCCCGCAGCTCGTCGAGCGTGACGGCGGTGCCTCCCAGTTCCCGGGCCAACTCCCCGGCGAGACCGAGGCGTACGTACCCCGACTCGCAGTCCACGACGACGGATGCCGTCCCCTCCGAGCGGTGCAGCCGCCCGGCCCGCCCCGCGAGCGCCACCGGCTCCGGCCCGCCGGTCGCCCGGCCGTCCGTCACCACGACGAGCAGCGGCCGCCGCGAGGGATCGCGCAGCCGCTCGATCCGCAGCACGTCATGGGCCTTGAGCAGCCCGGCGGCCAGCGGCGTACGGCCCCCGGTCGGCAGCGACTCCAGACGGGAGGCGGCCGCGTCCACGGACGAGGTCGGCGGCAGCACCACCTCCGCCTCCTTGCCCCGGAAGGTGACCAGACCGACCTTGTCCCGCCGCTGGTAGGCGTCCAGCAGCAGCGACAGCACGGCCCCCTTGACCGCGCTCATCCGCTGCCGCGCCGCCATCGAGCCCGACGCGTCCACGACGAACAGCACGAGATTGCCCTCGCGCCCCTCCCGGGTCGCCTGCCGCAGATCGTCCCGGCGCACCACGAGCCCCCGCCCGGAACGCCCGCGCGCCCGCTGGTGCGGGGCGGCGGCCTGCACGGTCGCGGCCAGATGCAGCTTGGTCAGCGCCCCCTGCGGGCGGCGGGCGCCGGTCGTACGCCCGTGCTCGGTACGGGCCCGGGAGCGCCGCCCCGCGGCGCCCTCGCCGAGCCCCGGCACGCTGAGCATCTTCGTCCGGAACGGCTCGGCGGACGCCACGGGCCGCTGCTCGGCCCCGGTGGACCGGCCGGGCGCGTCGGGGCTGCCCTCGGGGGCCCCGGACGGCGCGTCACTGTCGCTGCCGCCCTCGCCCTGCGGCGGCGTACGGTCTCCGTCGGCCTGCGGCGGCACACCGCCACCGCCACCGCCGCCGTCATCGTCACCATCCCCGTCGGGATCGGGATCGGGCTGGTCGTCGTCGTTGTTCTCCTGCGGACCGGCCTCGTCCAGGGTCTGGTCGAGCTTGTCCTCGTCCAGGCCGGGCGCGTCGAACGGGTTGCGGCGACGCCGGTGGGGGAGCGCGAGGAGAGCGGCCTGCCGCACATCGTCGGCGGTGACCTCCTCCCGGCCCGCCCAGGCGGCCAGCGCGGTCGCGGTCCGGGCCATCACGATGTCGGCCCGCATCCCGTCGACCTCGAACGCGGCGCAGGTCGCGGCGATCTGCCGCAACACGCCGTCACTGAGCACGACGCGGGGCAGCAGGGCGCGCGCGGCGGCGATGCGCTCCCGCAGGGCGCTCTCCTCCCCGGACCAGCGCGCGGCGAACCCCTCGGGGTCGTCGTCGTACGCGAGCCTGCGCCGCACGACCTCGACCCGCTCGTCGGTGTCCCGCGACGCGGCCACCTCGACGGTCAGCCCGAACCGGTCCAGCAACTGCGGCCGCAGCTCGCCCTCTTCCGGGTTCATCGTCCCGACCAGCAGGAACCGCGCCGCGTGCCGTACGGAGACGCCCTCGCGCTCGACGTACGAGGCGCCCATGGCCGCCGCGTCCAGCAGCAGGTCCACCAGGTGGTCGTGGAGCAGGTTGACCTCGTCGACGTACAGGATCCCGCGGTGCGCGTCGGCCAGCAGCCCCGGCTCGAACGCCTTCACGCCCTCCGACAGCGCCCGCTCGATGTCCAGCGCCCCCACGAGCCGGTCCTCGGACGCGCCGACGGGCAGTTCCACGGTCCGCGCGGCCCGCGACACACCGGCGGCCTCCGCGTGCGGCCCGTCGGGACACGCCGGATCGGGGGATACGGGATCACAGGAGAACCGGCACCCCGGCACGACGGAGACCTCCGGCACGAGGGCGGCGAGCGCGCGCACGGCGGTGGACTTGGCGGTCCCCTTCTCGCCCCGCACGAGCACCCCGCCGACCGCCGGACTGACCGCGTTCAGCAACAGCCCGAGCCGCAGGTCGTCCTGCCCGACGATCGCGGTGAAGGGATACGGCGTACTCACTTGGCCTCCTGGTCGACATGAACAACAACTGCTTCCCCAAGCCCTCGGGGCGTTGCCTCGGCGGACCGGGCACCATCAAGCCCCTGGGGCGTTGCCTCGGCGGACCGGGCGAAATCAAGCCCCTGGCCCCTTGAATCAGCGGACCCGGCAAACTCAAGCCCCTCCGGCGATCGAGGAGCGGGGCCCGGGGCAGCGCCCCGGCTCTCCGGAGCACCCGCGCTCAACGGCGGCGCCCCCGGCGGCACGAACGGCAGCCCCACCGGCGCACCCCCCTCGATCAACCGCCACAACGCGTCCGTGTCCGCGTGCTCCTCCACCAGATCCCCGAGCCGGTCCAGCTGCTCCTCCCGCAACACCCCGAAACTCGTGTCCGGCGCCGGTACGAACCGCCGCCCGGCGGCCCGGGCCACCTCCTCCAGGAACCGCCGCCGGAACGCGTCGCTCTCCAGCGACCCGTGCCAGTGCGTCCCCCACACCGCCCCCACC
>NZ_JAAXYC010000430.1 GCF_018619185.1 Streptomyces sp. McG3
CCCGCTCGACGGCTCCAGCGTGCATCCCGAGGCCTATCCGGTGGTGCGGCGGATGGGGAAGAGCGCGGGTGGCGAGGTGGCCTCGCTGATCGGCAACGCGGAGGCCCTGCGCGCCCTGCGGGCCGCGTTGATGCGGTCGCCGTCGCCCCGCAGGGAGTCGAGGGCGGCGGCCTCCTTGCTCGTGAAGTACCGGCTGAACGTGCGGCGATCGACGTCCGCGGCTTCCGCGATCTCCTCGACCGTCACGTTCCGCAGCCCCCGGTCGAGCACCAGCTCGAACGCGGCCTGCGCCAGGGTGTCGCGGGTGCGGCGCGCCTTGCGGCCGCGCCGATCCGGGATCTTCCGTTCCGGAGTCATACATGCACCGTACACCTGAAAATGTCCCCACGCGACATTCGTCTCGTGGGGACATCAGGGTGCCTGCTGGAGGCTCGCCGCGCGTTCAGACCGCGGCGGTCCGCCACCGGGCCTCGCCCGCTTCGGCGGTGTCGCCGAGAACCGCGGCCCCGGAATCGGCATCGCCGGGAGTGGCACCAGCGAGGACCGCGACGCCCGGAACCGCGGGCCGCCGCCCGTCGTCGGCAGAGGTGCGCAGCAGGGCGAGCGCGGCGATGTCGTCGCGGCGGACGCCTCCCGAGAACTCCCCCAGATCGACGTGGAGCGCGTCGAGCAGTTCGCGCGGCCCGTGCCCGGCCCAGGCCCCGATCCGCTCGTCCAGCGGGTAGAAGGCACCGGCGATGTCGCGGGCCTCGGTCACCCCGTCGGTGACGACGAGGAGCGTCGCGCCCGGCGGGAAGTCGAAGGACTCGGTCGTACGGGTCTCCTGGCTGAGGCCGGCGAGGCCGAGGGGGACGTACGTCCGGTGGAGCGTGACGGCCGATGACCGGCCGTCGTGCAGCAGGCGCGGCGGCAGGTGCCCGCAGTTCACGGCCTCCACCCGGCCGCCCTCGTCGAACCCGAGGACGAGCGCGGTCACGAAGCGTTCGACCTCACCCGTCTGGGCGGAGAACACGTTGTGCCGGACGACGGCGGCCTCCAGCGCCTCCACCACTCCCGTGAGCGTGGGTTCGCGGATGGCCGCCTCACGGAACGCGGCGATGGCCGCGAATCCGGCGCCGATGGCCGCGAGCCCCTTGCCCTGGACGTCGCCGATGATCACCCGGGTCCCGTGGGGCGACTCGACGACCTCGTAGATGTCTCCGCCGACGAAGCGGTCCTCCTCGATCGGCTCGTAGAGCCCGTGCGCGATGACGTGGTCGGTACCGACCGGCAGCGGCCGCAGGATCTGGCGCTGCAGGGTGACGGCGGCGGACCGCAGCCGCGCCATCTCGGTGGCGTGCCGGATGCGCGCCGCGCAGGCGGCGACCCCGAGCGCACAGGCCAGTACGGCGAATCCGATGCCGAAGACGAAGTCCCAGAAGGTGCCGTCCGCCCCGACCCGGAACCCGACGACGACGGTGGTGATCCACACCGCGATCCAGATGGTCTGGCGGAGGCTGCAGTAGACGGAGGCCAGTGCGGGGACGACCACGAGCAGCGGCACGACCCGCAGGTCGTTGCCTGTGCTGACGTCGAGGAACACGACGAGTACGGTCAGCAGCGCGAGACCGCCGACCAGGGCCCAGTTGCCGATCCGGCTCCGGGACACCGCACCGGCGCCCGCGTCCGCACCCGGCACGGCTCCACCCCGGGGCCGTACACCGCTCCACTTCTGTGCCATGTCCAGCAACCTCATGGGCACGGCCTGTCCTCCCGCTGATCTCTCGGTGCCGCCCGCGTTTCGGTCGGTCCCTTCCAGTTGACCGGGTGGCGGGCGTCCGCGCAGGAGGGCTTAGGACCCCGAGCGGCTGCCGAAGGTCCCGCCCGGGACTTCCGGCCCGGGGCGACGGTCCCGTACCGGGGGGTGCGTCAGGTCCCGGCCCCGCCATACGGGTATAGGCCGCGTAGCAGGTACAGGTACAGGTACAGGAACCTGTACCGGTCAGCGGAGTGAGGGGCTGCGGGTCCCGTCGGCGGACGGGAGCGTGGCGGGGACGAGGGCGGAGAGGAATTCCGTACGCCGGCGAAGCCGGAAGCCGAGGGACTCGTAGAGCCGGACGGCCCCGGTGTTGGAGGCGGAGGCATGCAGGAACGGCGTCTCGCCGCGCTCCCGGATCCCGTGCGCGACCGCCAGGACCAGTCGGCTCGCCAGCCCCTGACCCCGTACGGACTCGTCCGTGCAGACACCGCTGATCTCCGTGAAGCCGGGCGGGTGCAGCCGCTCCCCCGCCATCGCCACCAGCGCCCCGCCCCGACGGATGCCCAGATAGGTGCCCAGCTCGACCGTGCGGGGCAGGAAGGGACCGGGGCGGGTGCGCGCCACCAGGTCCAGCATCTCCGGCACGTCCCGGGGCCCCAGCGGGACCGCCTCCGGATCGGGCGCGGCGTCCACCGACGCGTCGACCAGCTGGACGCCCTCGGCCTGGAAGACGATCTCCCAGTCCTGCGGCGGCGGCTCCTGGAAAGCGGCCAGGGTTACAGAGCCGCCCGGCCCGGCGAGCGCCGCGACATCGGCCCAGTCCCGGGCTTCCGGGGCGTCGGGGAGCGCGATCCAGGGAGTGACGTCGGCGGGATAGCGCAGGACCCGCCCGCGACTCTCGGCGAAGTGGGCGTGCGGGCCGGTGAGCGAGGACCGGGCAGGGTTGTCCAGCGGGTGGAGCCCGGAAGGATCATCGGTCCGGGGCCGGGTGCTGTTCTGGGTCATCGTCTTCCTCGTTCTCGTTCCGTCCATCGCGCGGTTCTCGGCAGCGGGTGCCCGGGGGCGGGAGCGGCGTACCCGCCAGGCAGGAAAAGCCGGTGGGTACGACAGGTATTCCGTGGGGCGGATCTGTTCACGGCATCGCAATCATCGGGGCGCGGGCCGTCCGGCCCCGCGTCCCGCCATCGCCACCGGGACCGACGGCACCTGCGACACCCCGATGCCCCGGCGTACGCCCGAACCGGCGAGCGGCGAAATCGACTCATCCGTAGGCCAATACGCGCCGGTCCGGTCCCAACGACCCCCTGGCTGTGGCACTCTGGTGGCGACCGCCCCACCGGGCTCCCCCGTACCGGTGGGGCGGTTGTTTGCGCATTCATTGCGCGCGCCCTTCACGTGCGCCCTCTACGCGCGCCCTTCGGCTCACGCATGTCGACCCGCGTCCCGCGACCCGCGACTCGTGCCCCTCGGCTCGCACCTCTCGGGTGACCGCGCCTCAGAGCCGAACTGCACCTGTTTCAGGCCCACTCGCTTCTGATGGCCGGATCAACTCCCTCTTCGACGCATAAGAGCCGTAGCCCTGGGAAGGCGAACAGACCTCAGGGCCTACGAACCAGGGAGCGTGAAGCCGACATGAGCGCGCAGACCGCACAGACCGCGCAGACGGCCGGTACGGAGCAGGCGGGCACCACCGAGGAACTTCCGTGGATCGAGGATGCCGGGAAGGTCGCCCCGATGGACGCGCGTCGGCTCTCGCGCCTCTTCTTCGACCGCCTCCAGGTTCTGGAGGAGGGCACACACGAGTACCAGTACGCGCGCAACACCCTGATCGAGATGAACCTGTCCCTCGTCCGGTTCGCCGCCAACCGCTTCCGCAACCGGGGCAGCGGCGACATGGAGGACATCGTCCAGGTCGGCACCATCGGGCTGATCAAGGCGATCGACCGCTTCGACCTCTCGCGGGAGGTCGAGTTCACCTCGTTCGCGGTGCCGTACATCGTCGGGGAGATCAAGCGGTTCTTCCGTGACACGAGCTGGGCGGTGCACGTGCCGCGGCGCCTCCAGGAGCTGCGGGTCGACCTCGCCAAGGCGAAGGAGTCCCTGGCGGGCGACCTCGACCGGGACCCCACGGTGCAGGAGCTGGCCAAGGACCTGGGGATCGAGGAGTCCGAGGTCACGGAGGGGATCGTCGCTTCCAACGGCTACACGGCGGGCTCCCTGGACATGCCGACCGACACCTCGGAGACCGGGCCCCGCCAGGCCGCCGGGCGGACCTTCGCCGATGTACTGGGCGAGCCGGACCCCGCCATGGAGACCGTGGAGAATCTCCACGCCCTCGCGCCCCTGCTGAGCGAACTGGACGAGCGGGAGCGACGGATCATCGACATGCGCTTCGGCCAGGAGATGACCCAGGCGCAGATCGGCGCGGAGCTCGGGATATCGCAGATGCACGTGTCCCGGCTGCTGACCCGGATGCTGGGCAAGCTGCGGAGCGGGATGCTCGTCCAGGAGTGATCACCGCGAGCCACCCCGTCGGGCGTTGGCCGGGCGGACAGCGGACGAGCAGGCGTTGCGGTTCTGACTGATGCATCAGTCAGAACCGCAACGCCTCTTTTGTTCAGGGGTTACATCCACTGATGTTGAGGTTTTCTCAACACATGGCTACGGTGGCTGACCATGCAGCAGGACGAGGTGGCCGCACGGGTCCGGCAGGTGATCGACGCGACGGGTGTCAGCGCGCGCGAGTTCGCACGGCGGATCGTCATCGATCCGTCGAAGTTGTCCCGTTCCCTGAACGGCACACGGCGCTTCACCGCCGCCGAACTGGCCCGGATCGCGGACATCGGCGGCGTGGACGTCGGTCGGCTGATCGGTACGACGGCCGGTGCCGGCGGCGACGCGACCGCCGGCGCGACGTCGACGCCGTCGGCCGTGCGCGCCCCGTCGCCCCCTCGCTCGCCGTCGCCCTCGCCGGAGGGCGGCAGGCCCTTGCAGATCGTGCGGGAGACCGTCCGGCTCATCGCCGAACGCGGATTCCACGCCGTCCGGGTCGCGGACATCGCCGCGGCCTGCCACACCAGCACGGCGGCGATCCACTACCACTTCCCCGGCCGTGACGAACTGCTCGAGGCCGCGGTCCGCTGGTGCATGGACGAGGACACCCGTCGCCGTGCCGACGCCACGGCCGGCACCCGTCACGCCGGGGACGAGCTGCGCCTGCTGATCGAGCTCCAGACGCCCCGCACCGAACAGCAACGGCGGCAATGGTGCGTCTGGCTCGACCTGTGGGCCGAGGCCGCCCGGTCCACCACCGTCGGGCGGCTCCACGTGGAGTACTACCGCCAGTGGCGGGGAACGGTCGCCGACGTGATCCGCCGCGGCGTCGAACAAGGCGTGTTCCGTCCGGTCGACGCGGACGGCACGGCCCTCGCCCTCACCGCGCTGATCGACGGACTGGCCTCACAGGTCCTGGCCACCGAGCCCGGCCTCCCGGGCGCCGGCGCACAGACCATGCACGACGCGCTCATCGCCCACGTGGACGCCTGCCTGACGGCGCCCGTGAACGGCTGACGCCCGCACCCGCCCCGTACACCCC
>NZ_JAAXYC010000431.1 GCF_018619185.1 Streptomyces sp. McG3
CTCCCGGACCGCCCCGGCCGCCCCAACGGCCGACGGTGTCCAGCATGCGGCCCCCTCCGTACCACCCACCGGTACGCGGGGGCCGTCTGCATATCCTGACGCCATGCTGACCATCACCCAGACGCTCTACGACCAGATCGTCGCCCACTCCCGCGCCGACCACCCCGACGAGGCGTGCGGAGTGGTCGCGGGCCCGGCCGGGACGGACCGCCCCGAGCGCTTCATCCCGATGCTCAACGCCGCCCGCTCGCCCACGTTCTACGAGTTCGACTCGGCCGACCTCCTCAAGCTCTACCGCGAGATGGACGACCGCGACGAGGAGCCCGTGATCGTCTACCACTCGCACACGGCGACCGAGGCCTACCCCTCCCGCACCGACGTCACCTACGCCAACGAACCCGGCGCCCACTACGTCCTGGTCTCCACCGCCGACACCGACGACGCCGGACCCTTCCAGTTCCGCTCGTACCGCATCGTGGACGGCGAGATCACCGAGGAAGACGTGCGGGTCGTCGAGGCGTACTGACCCACCAAGGACCCACCGGGGCCCACCGAGGACCCACCAGGGTGCCCCCGCGGCGCCCCCGCACGGGTCTGGCACACTGCCCCCAGAACCCATCAAGGCAGCAGGAACCAGGAAGCCGGTGTGAAACCGGCACGGTCCCGCCACTGTGACCGGCCCCCTCCCACGCGGACGACTCCCCAGCGGACGACGTCGCACCGGAGGGCGGCCCGGAAGTCAGGAACTGGCCCGCCGCCTTCACGCATCGACCAGGGGACGCGGAAATCCCCCGGAGAGGCCTCGCCATGTCCCGGCGCACCCCCGCGCTCATAGCCGCCGCCGTGCTGCTCCCGCTCGCCCTCACCGCCTGCTCCTCCTCCGACGGCGACGCCACCGGGGACAAGGCCGCGGCGAAGGGCGACGGATTCCCGTACACCGTGAAGAACTGCGGTGTCACCACCACGTTCAAGGCCCCGCCGAAGCGCGTCGTCACCATGAACCAGCACGTCACCGAGATCATGCTGGAACTGGGCCTGACCAAGTCCCTCGTCGGCACCGCCTACCTCGACGACCAGGTCCTGCCGAAGTACGCGGAGGACTACGCGTCCGTCCCGGTCATCGCCAAGGAGTACCCCTCCTACGAGCAGGTCCTCGCCGCCAACCCCGACTTCGTCTACGGCGGCTACGGCAGCGCGTTCACCGCCGGCGACGGCCGCGGCCGCGAGGCGCTGAAGAAGTCCGGCATCGAGAGCCGGCTCAACACCGAGAGCTGCACCAAGGGCGACCAGCCCATGGACACCCTCTACGAGGAGATCCGCGAGGTCGGCCGCACCTTCGGCGTCACCGACCGCGCCGAGGCCTGGATCAAGCAGGCCAAGGCCGACAACGCCGCCACCGCGAAGAAGCTGGCCGGCCTGAAGCCCGTCTCCGTCTTCGTCTACGACAGCGGCGACAAGACCGCCTTCACCGCGGGCGGCGAGGGCATCGGCAACGAGCTGATCCAGCGGGCCGGCGGCACCAACGTCTTCGCCGACCTCGACAAGCCCTTCGGCGACGCCTCCTGGGAGAACGTCGTCGCCCGCAAGCCCGAAGCCATCGTGATCTACGACTACGGCGCCACCACCGTCGAACAGAAGAAGAAGCGCCTCCTGAGCGACCCGGCCCTCGCCGGCGTCCCCGCCATCAAGAACAAGCGCTTCGCCGTCATGCCGCTCTCCGACGCGGTCCTCGGCGTCCGTGTCCCCGCCGCCGTCGACAAGCTCGCGGCGCAGCTCCACCCGGCGGCCACCACCCCGTGACCTGCCGCACCCCCGCACCGCGGCGGCTGCTGCGCTACACCCTGGTGGTCGGCGTCCTCGCCGTACTCCTCGCAGCCGCCGTGGTCGCCGCCCTCGCCCTCGGCTCCGTCCGCATCCCGCCCGGCCAGGTCCTCGACATCCTGACCGGGCGGGCGGACGCGAGCCCCTTCCGCACGATCGTCCTGGACGTCCGGCTGCCCCGGGTACTGCTCGGGATCGTCGTCGGCGCCGGACTCGCCGTCATCGGCACCGTCCTCCAGGCCCTCGTACGCAACCAGCTCGCCGACCCGTTCCTCCTCGGCGTCTCCTCCGGAGCCTCCACCGGCGCCGTCCTCGTGATCGTCCTCGGCATCGGCGCCACCCTCGCCACCACCGTCACCATCCCCGCCGCCGCCTTCGCGGGCGCGCTGCTCTCCCTGCTCCTCGTCTACACCCTGGCACGCGGCGGAGGCGGCCTCACCACCAACCGGCTCATCCTCGCCGGAGTCGCCGTCTCCTACGTCCTCTCCGCCCTGACCAGCCTGATCCTGGTCACCTCCGCCCGCGCCGACCACCTCCAGGAAGTCCTCTACTGGACCCTCGGCGGCCTCGGCGCGGCCCGCTGGGACATGCTCGCGCTCCCCACGGTCACCCTGATCGCCGGCACCGCCGTACTCCTCACCCTGGCCCGCCCGCTCGACCTGCTCCTGGTGGGGGAGGAGGGCGCGACCGTCCTCGGCCTCGACACCGCCCGCTTCCGGGCCGCCGTCTTCGTCCTCGCCTCCCTGATGACCGGGGCGCTCGTCGCGTACAGCGGGGCGATCGGCTTCGTCGGGCTGATGGTCCCGCACATGGCCCGGATGGCCGTCGGCGCCGCGCACCGCGCCCTGCTCCCGGTCGTCGCCCTCGGCGGGGCGGTGTTCCTGGTCCTCGCCGACCTGGCGGCCCGGACTCTCGCCGCCCCGCAGGACATCCCGGTCGGCGTCCTCACGGCGCTGACCGGCGGCCCGTTCTTCCTCTGGATGCTCCGCCGCCGCCCCGAAGGAGCGCCCGCATGAAGGCGTCGCCCTCCGCGGCAGCCCGCCCGACAACTCCGTACGCCCGAGGAGCCCGCCCGTGACCACCCTGCGCACCGAGGGCCTCTCGTACGGCGTCGGCGAGGGCCGCCACCTCGTCGACGCCGTCGACCTCACCGCCGCCGACGGCGAGACCGTCGGCCTCGTCGGCCCCAACGGCAGCGGCAAGACCACCCTCCTGCGCTGCGTCTACGGCACCCTGCGCCCCACCCACGGCCGGGTCCTCCTCGACGGCCACGACCTCGCCACCCTCCCCGTGAAGGCCCGCGCCCGGCGCATCGCCACCGTCCCGCAGGACGGCCACGCCGGCTTCGAGCTCACCGTCGGCCAGGTCGTCGCGATGGGCCGCGCCCCGCACAAGCGGTTCTGGGAGGCGGACACCGCCGCCGACACCGCCCTGGTCACCGAGGCCCTCGCCCGGGTCGGCATCGCCGCCCTCGAACCCCGTACGTTCGCCTCCCTCTCCGGCGGCGAACGCCAGCGCGCCCTGGTCGCCCGCGCCCTGGTCCAGCAGCCGTCGCTCGTCGTCCTGGACGAGCCGACCAACCACCTGGACATCCGCTACCAGCTGGAGATCCTCTCCCTGGTCCGCGACCTCGGCACCACCAACCTCCTGGCCCTGCACGACCTGAACCTCGCCGCGTACTACTGCGACCGCCTCTACGTCCTCAAGGACGGCGTCGTCGTCGCCTCCGGCACCCCGGAAGAGGTCCTGACGGCCGAACTGCTGGGCGACGTGTACGGCGTCGCCGCCGAGGTCACCACCCACCCGAAGACCGGCGCACCCACGGTCGTCTACCTGCCGGAAGGGCTCACCCGCCCCACACTGTCCGCATAGTGGTCGCTCACCATCCACTATCTGATATGACACTCGGGTTTCCGCACAGGGAATCGATACGATGCCCGCATGGTTCCCCATGACGTGAGCAACAAGACGCCGGGCACGCTGCTCGTCGCGCGGCTGCACGTCGACCTGTGCAGGCTCGCCAGCGCGATCTGTCCGGCCCGCAGCCTGCCCGTGAGCCGCCCGGCCTGAGCCGCAGTCCGCGCGCCCACCCACACGCACCACCCCCCGCGCGGGGGCAGAAACGCGCGCCCCACGCCACCTCCACGCTTTCGACAGGAGCCCACGCCATGGCCATCGAGGTCCGCATCCCGACCATCCTCCGCACCTACACCGACGGCGCGAAGGCCGTCGAAGGCAACGGGGACACCCTCGCCGACCTCTTCGCCGACCTGGAGAGCCGCCACACCGGCATCCGTGAGCGCATCGTCGACGGCGAACAGCTCCGCCGCTTCGTGAACGTCTACCTCAACGACGAGGACGTCCGCTTCCTCGACGGCATCTCCACCAAGCTCAGCGACGGCGACAACGTCACGATCCTCCCGGCCGTCGCCGGCGGCATGCGCTGATGCGGTACGACTCCCCGCTGGCAGCCGTGGGCAACACACCTCTGGTGCGTCTGCCCCGGCTGTCCCCGTCCGAGGACGTCCGGATCTGGGCCAAGCTGGAGGACCGCAACCCCACCGGCTCGATCAAGGACCGCCCCGCGCTCCACATGGTCGAACAGGCCGAGAAGGACGGCCGGCTGACACCCGGCTGCACCATCCTGGAGCCCACCAGCGGCAACACCGGCATCTCGCTCGCCATGGCGGCCAGGCTCAAGGGCTACCGCATCGTCTGCGTCATGCCGGAGAACACCTCCCAGGAACGGCGCGACCTGCTCGCCATGTGGGGCGCCGAGATCATCTCCTCCCCGGCCGCAGGCGGCTCCAACACCGCCGTCCGCGTCGCGAAGGAGCTGTCGGACGAGCACCCGGACTGGGTGATGCTCTACCAGTACGGCAACCCGGACAACGCGGGCGCCCACTACGCCACCACCGGACCCGAGATCCTCACCGACCTCCCGTCCATCACCCACTTCGTCGCGGGCCTCGGCACCACCGGCACCCTCATGGGCGTCGGCCGCTACCTCCGGGAGAACCGCCCCGGCATCCAGATCGTCGCCGCCGAACCGCGCTACGACGACCTGGTCTACGGCCTGCGCAACCTGGACGAGGGCTTCGTCCCCGAGCTCTACGACGCCTCGGTCCTCACCACCCGCTTCTCCGTGGGCTCCGCCGACGCGGTCACCCGCACCCGCGAACTCCTCCAGCAGGAGGGCATCTTCGCGGGCGTCTCCACCGGCGCCGCCCTCCACGCGGCGATCGGCGTGGGCAACAAGGCGGTCAAGGCGGGGGAGAGCGCCGACATCGCCTTCGTCGTCGCGGACGGCGGCTGGAAGTACCTGTCGACGGGCGTCTACACGGCGGAGACGACAGAAGCGGCGATCGAAACACTCCAGGGCCAGCTCTGGGCGTGATGCCCAGCCCGTCCGGCGTGCGATCAAGCCCCTCCGGCGATTGAGGGGCGGAGCCTTTTCGGGGCTCCGCCCCTCACCCCGCCCCCAGCC
>NZ_JAAXYC010000432.1 GCF_018619185.1 Streptomyces sp. McG3
GTCCTGGTGGAGAGCCTGGCGCTGGCCTGGGGGACGCGCGGGGGCGACCGTCGGCACCCCGGGCGCAAGGTCGTCTGGTTCACGCTCGGGCGGCCGGAGGCGAGGCCGTGAGCGTCACGCCGTGGAGCTTCGCGGTGGCAGCCGTCGTTCTCGGCGCGCTCGCCGCCGGGATCGCCCTCGCGCCCGGGCCCACCGCGAGGGAAGCGCCACCGATGGACTCCGACCCGTCAACCCGGCCCCCCGTTCCGGGTGGACGGCCGTAGGAGGACGGAACGATGCGCTCCGCCCGGGCCGGCCGGGCGGAGCGCAGGGGCACGGACAGCACGGGCGCATGGCTTTCGTCACAGCGAAAAGTTGGAATCCGAGGGCAACTGCACGCTTTGGTGACGTCTGTCCGCTCCCGGGGACGCCGCCCCGCCCCCGGGAGCGAAATAATCCCCCGTCTCCCTCACAGGATCCCCATACGATCGGCACAGGTCGCCCGCGTGATCGTTCCGCCGTGGCAGCCGCCCCTCAGCGTTTTCCGCCGTTCGGACCCGACCCAAGGGATCATGTGAAGATTCGCCGCGCTCTCGCCACCGCTGTCGCCGCCGCCGTGACCGCCCCCGTCGTGCTGCTCTCCGTCACCCCCGCGTTCGCCGACCCCAAGCCGGTGACGCAGACGCAGAACAAGGCGAGCAAGCCGACCATCAAGGAGCTGGAGGCGGCCGCCGCCGCGGCGCAGAAGGCGTACGAAGAGGCCGTCAAGGCCCGTGACGAGGCCCAGATCACGGTGCGGAAGGCCCTCAAGGAACTGTCCGAGGACAGCCACCCCCTCGTGGCCGCCGCCAACGCGGCCAAGCAGGCCGCGAAGGACGCCGGAGCCGCGAAGGACGCCGCCGACCAGGCAGTGACCGACGCGAAAGCAGCCATCGGCGACCTGCCCGCCGACGCCACCGAGGAGCAGAAGACCGCCGCGGCGACCGCTCTCTTGGAGGCCGAGGCGACCGCGGCGACGGCTGCCACCGCCAAGACCGCCGCCGACACCAAGGCCGCCGAGGCCGGCGAGGCGGTCGACGACGCACGGGTCGCGGCCGCCCGCGCCGCCAGTGTGGCCGACAAGGCCCAGGACGACGCGCTCGCCGCGAAGATCGCCGCCGACGCGGCGCTGGCCAAGGCCATCAAGGAGGCGGAGGAGGAAGAGGGCGAGGGCGAGGACTGCGTGCCCGGGGACGACCTCACCGCCAAGGTGACCGGCCTGCCGAACGAGCTCGTCGCCGGGAAGACCACCGACTTCACGCTCCGGATGACCAACGGCTCCGACCGGCACCTGGACGAGATCATCACGTACGTCGGAGTCCACGCGACCGACAAGACCGGTCTCAAGGACACGGGCAAGTTCTTCCGCCTCCAGTGGTCCACCGAGTCGTCCCCGAAGTGGAAGAACGTCAAGGACGACTACATCGACGGCGTCGGTGCGCTGAAGCCCGGCGCCCGGACCGACGTGAAGCTGCGCCTCACCCTCGACAAGGCCACCCCGGCCGGCAACGGTGTCGCCTTCGTCGCGGCCGACTTCTACAACGAGGACGGCTCCTGCGGCGGAACGCCCGGCGCGGACATGTACGAGTTCGACGTCAAGGCCGCAGGCAGCAAGCCCGGCAAGACCGAGGACGCCAAGCCCAAGCCCTCCAAGTCCACGAAGCCCGGCGGCAACGGCTCCGGCCACACGCCGCAGGGCTCGACGTCGGGCACCCCGGCGAAGACGGGCACGAACGGCAGCCTCGCCGCCACCGGTTCGTCCTCCGCCACGACCTCGATCGCTCTCGCGGGCGGTGCGGCCGTGGTGCTCGGCGCGGCGGCGGTGTTCGTCGTCCGTCGCCGGAAGGCCGGTTCCGACGCCTGACGGTGAAGCGGAAGTGCGCTGAAGGACCGAAGCGCTGAGGGGGCGGAGACCCGTACGGGTCTCCGCCCCCTCTCGTCGTCTCAGGGCATCGTCCCGCTCAACGCCGGGACAGCTTCCCCCGCTTGAGGTGCAGCACCTCGTCCGACGCGTCGGCCACCTTCGCCGAGTGGGTCACCACGATGACGCACTTGCCGTCGTCGTGCGCCAGCTTGCGCAACACCTCGACGATGTCGGCCGCGGTGTCCTGGTCGAGGCTCCCGGTGGGTTCGTCGGCGAAGAGGATGTCCACCTCGCAGGCCAGCGCGCGGGCGATCGCCACCCGCTGCTGCTGTCCGCCGGAGAGCTGCTGGATCCCGCGGTGGCGGTCCTCCTCCGCGATGCCGAGGAGGCCGAGGAGCTCGTGTGCCCGGTCCTTGCGGCCGCGCCGGGCCGCGCCCGTGATCTCCATCGCCGAGGTGACGTTCTGCAGGGCGGTCAGATAGCCGAGGAGGTTGAAGGACTGGAACACCGTGGCCGCGTGACGTCGGCGGTAGGTGTCCAGGCCCAGCCGGTCCAGCTCCTGCCCCCGGAAGCGGACCGTGCCCCCGCTGGGCGCGTCGAGGCCGCTGGCCAGCGACAGGAGCGTGGTCTTGCCGCTGCCGGAAGGTCCGACGACCGCGTACATGCGGCCCTGCTCGAAGTCCTGGCTGACGTCCTTGAGGACCGTACGCTCCCGGGCGCGGTTGCCGACGGGGTAACTCTTCCTGACGTCGACGAGCTGAAGGACCGGAGTCCGGTCGTCGCCGTCCGGGTCGGTGTGCGGCATGGTCAGTCGCCCTTCGTGAGGATCTGGCGGGGCTTCAGGCGCAGGACCCGGTAGCCGGGTACGAGGGTGGCGGCGGCGGCGATGCCCAGACCGGCCGCGCCGACCCTGCCGACGTCACCCGCGGTGAGCCGGACGTCCAGTGCGTCGATGGGCTCCGCCGCAGGCTCTTCCTCCTCCGGGGCCGCGCCCATGGAGTTGGCGTAATCGTTCTGCTGCTCGGCGCTGCTGTCCTTCTTCGCCTCGGAGACCTCACCGGCGAGCAGCCCGCTGCCCACGGTCGCGGCGAGGGCCTGGCTGGCGGGCACGGCGAGCCCGATGGCGATCAGCGCGCAGGCGGCGATCTCCACCAGGTGCTGGCCGAGCAGCCGCGGCTTGCGCTCCCCCATGGCCAGCAGGATGCCGAGCTCCTGGCGGCGCTCGCGCAGCGCACTCGCCACGATCAGCGACACGACCGCCAGACCGGCCAGCGAGACCAGCCACACCGTGAGCGTCGCGAAACCGGCGGTCCGGGTGATGGGGCCGACGAGCTGCTGGTACTGCTTGTCGTTCACCGCGAGCGGATAGATCTCCGGGTCGAGGCCGAGCTCCTCGGCCGCCTTCCGCAGCTCCGGCAGGTCCTCCGGGGAGCGCAGGGTGAAGGTGGCCTCCTGGATGTCCGAGCCCTCGTCCGTCGGGGTGATCGCCGAGAGCGCGCCGGCCGCGTCCGGGGACGCGTGGATCACGTTGCCCGGTTCGGCGAGCGCCGGTACGTAATGGCTGCTGGAGGCGGTGTCGTTGACGTAGATGCCGCCGACGGTGAACTCCTCCGGCTCGGGCGTGCTGCCGTCGCCGCGGAAGGGACGCACGGTGACCTTGTCGCCGACCTTCAGCTTGTTCGCCTCGGCGAGGCGCTTCTCCAGGACGAGGACGCCGCTCCCGGTGTCCGGCCCGATGCCCTTGCCCGCGACGATCTTCGAGGTGCCGTTGCGGAACGAGGGCGTCGCCGCCAGATCCCGTACGCCGTCGATCCTGAAGAAGTCGCCCGACTCCGTGTCGGTGGCGGGCGGCGGCTCCACGGCGCGGTAGAGCTTCAGCCGGTCGGTGGGCTGCCCGGCGGACTCCACCTTGTAGCTGAAACCGGTGACGGCCGGTGACGCGCCGAGGCGATCGGCCTGCCCACTGCGCAGCCGGTCGGAGGCGTCGATCCGCAGACCGTTCGCGCCACCGCTCTCGGCCTGCCCCGCAGCCATGAGGGCGTTGATGTCCAGGGACAGCGTGGCCACCGCGCCCACCGTGCGCTTCGCGTCCGCCGCGGCGCGGTCGGCCGCCGACCGGATGAGGAAGCCGGACAGGACCAGCGCGCAGATGACGAAGAACAGGCCGGTCAGCATCAGCGCCTTGCCGGGCGTGGCGGTCAGACGCCACCAGGCCCGTTTGAACAGGTTCATGGAATCTTTTCTCTTCACGGTCGGCGACGGACGGACGGCTCACGCTACGAATCGGGCGTTATCGGCAGCGTTCGGCGGCGGACCGCGCCGGACGGTCTCTCATACGTCGTCCACATGCGGGCTCTGATAGGCATGAGGGACGCGCCCACCGTGGGACGCATGGGGGACATACACCGTTAAGTGGCGCCATCCGCTCCGGCGGGCGGGCCCGCCACCCCGCGAGAGGAGAGGCGACACCGGCGATGCGCGTGCTGATCGTCGAGGACGAGGAGTTCATGGCCGAGGTCATCGGACTGGGGCTGCGCCGCGAGGGCATCTCGTACGACACCGTCCACGACGGTGGAGCGGCCCTGGAGAAGCTGACGGTCAACGACTACGACATCGTGATCCTCGACCGCGATCTGCCCGGCGTGCACGGGGACGAGGTCTGCCGCCGTACGGTGGCGGAGCACCCCGGCTGCCGCATCCTGATGCTGACCGCGGCGGGCCGCCTCGGCGACAAGGTCGCGGGCCTCGGCCTCGGGGCCGACGACTATCTCCCCAAGCCCTTCGACTTCCCGGAGCTGGTGGCACGGCTCCGGGCGCTCTACCGCCGGGGCGCCCCCGCGCACGCCCCGACCCTGGCCGTCGCCGGCCTCACGCTGGACACCCACCGACGACGGGCCGAGCGGGCGGGCCGGGAGATCCGGCTGACGCCGAAGGAACTGGCCGTCCTTGAGCTGCTGATGCGGGCGGAGGGCGGGGTGCTCAGCGCGGAGTACCTGCTGGAGAAGGCGTGGGACGAGGCGGCCGACCCGTTCACCAACGCGGTGCGCCTCGTGGTCCACACCCTGCGCCGCAAGCTGGGCGAGCCGCCGCTGCTGCACACGGCGGTCGGCGCCGGCTACTACCTGGCGGGACGCCCGTGACCGGGGAACGCCGGGTCAGCATCCACACCCGGCTGTTCCTCGGCTTCGCGGGCGTCCTGGTGGTTTCCGGGGCCCTGATGGTGGCGGCGGTCTACCTCGGTATGCGGTTCCTGCCGTCCTACGACCTCAGCACCACCCCCATGGAGAGGTCCGAGTCCGTCCCGGGCCGGACCGCGGACCGGCTGCCCGGCACGCCCCCGCCCGCCGACCCCGGGGGGACCACCGC
>NZ_JAAXYC010000433.1 GCF_018619185.1 Streptomyces sp. McG3
GTCGGGGTCGGGGCGCGGGGCGTCCGGGAGGTCGAAGAGCTCGACGCCCCTCTCGTCCCGGAAGGTGAGCAGCCGGGGCCTGAGCCGTTCGAAGACCTCCTTCGTGCGGGTGAGGCCCGCCCATGACTGGAAGTCCATGACCGAGGCGGGGCCGAACGCGCCCAGGTAGCGCAGCACGGTGGCGTCGGGTGCGGGCACCGGTTCGGCGGGCCGGCCCAGCCAGTGCTCGACCGTGGTCAGGGCGACCTGCCCGCTACGGCCCCACAGTCCACGCGGGGTGACCTGGACCAGGGGCAGCAGACAGCGGGCGGCGACGGTGAGCGCGAGGGGGTCGGCGTCCGGCCAGCGGGCGAGGAGCTCCTCCCGCAGTTCCTTCACCGGGCGCGGGCGCTCCACGACCAGTTCCTCGGCCACCGCGGCGAGCCGGTCCAGGTCCACTCCTTCCAGCCCGCGCCGGAAGGTCTTCAGCTCCCGCTCGCGCGCCGCCTGCACCAGGGGGCGCAGGGTGAGCGCGTCGTCCGCCGTATGGGTGTGGAGGGTGGAGCGGAGGGTGACGATCCGGACCACCTCGCGGGACTCCATCAGGGCGGACAGCTCTTCGGGGTCGAAGTCGGCGAGCCGGGCGTACAGCTGGAAGTACGGGGGCCTGGTGTTCTGGGCCTGGAGCCCGAGGAGGTGGGCGACCGCGTCCTTCGCGGACATCGCCGACCGGCGCAGCAGGAGCTGCCGTTCCAGGGTCGCCCGGTTCAGGGCCCGCGCGGAGAGGACGGTGGGGTGTGCGGCGGTGCGGTGCGTCTTCGCTGCCATGGTCCGCACGGTACCGGGGCTTGCGGACAGGCACGGTCCGCATGGGGTGCGGGCGCGCGTTACGCCCACCGGCCCCGTGCGCCGAGCGCCCCGGCCGGGGGCGGCTCCATGATGAACCGGTGATCAGTGTCCTGTTCGCCGTCCTCACCGCGCTCAGCAACGGTTCCGCCTCGGTGCTCCAGCGCCGGGCGGCGATGCGGGTGCCCGACAGCGAGGCGATGCGGCTCTCCCTGATCGGTCGGCTGGTGCGGCAGAAGGTGTGGCTGGCGGGGATCGGGCTGGTGATCGTGGCGGCCGTCTGCCAGGCGGTCGCCCTGGCCACCGGGCCGATCGCGGTGGTCCAGCCGATCTTCGTGATCGAGCTTCCGGCGACGCTGCTGATCGCCGGGTTCGTGATGCGGGCCCGGGTGGACCGGGCCGTCTGGTTCGGCGTCGCGGCCGTCACGGTCGGCCTCGCGCTCGGCATGGCGTCGGCCGCGCCGGTCGGTGGCAGCGACACGGTGCGGGACGCGGCCTGGATCCCGGCGCTGGTGCTGACGGGGCTGTTCGAGGCGGTGCTGATCGGCGCGGCGCTGCGGACGCGCGGCAATCCGCGGGCTGCCCTGCTGGGGCTGGCCGCCGCGTGCGGCTACGCGCTGACGGCCGCTCTGATGAAGGACGCGATGGCGAACCTCGACGACGGCGGCGCTCCGGCGCTGCTGGCGTCCTGGCAGCTGTACGCGACGGCGGCGGCCGGGGTGGGCGCGCTGTTCCTGCTCCAGAACGCCCTTCAGGCGGGCAGTCTGGTGGCCGTGCAGCCGATGCTGACGCTGGGGGACGCGCTGATCAGCATCCTGTACGGGGTGACGTTGTTCGGCGAGGAGTTGCGGACCGGCTGGTGGCTGCTGCCCGAGCTGGCTGCGCTGGCCCTGATCGCCGCGGGATGCGTGCGGCTGGCCCGTACACCGCTGGCGGCGGGCACGCTCGCACCACCGCCACCGTCGTCCGCGCCCGGGTGAACGCCGGGATCAGGCGGCGGTCACGGGGGTGACCCGCTCGCCCGGGGGCACGGGGCTCGGGGGCGTGCCGTCGCCGAACGGGCGGCCGCCGAGCTGTTCGCGGTGGTGCGGGGCACTCCAGCCGGAGAGGTCGGGGCCGACGGGGACGATGCCGGTGGGGTTGATGCCCGTGTGCACCTGGTAGTAGTGCCGCTTGATGTGGTCGAAGTCGACCGTGTCGCCGAATCCGGGCGTCTGGTAGAGGTCACGGACGTAACCCCACAGGACGGGGTCCTCGGTCAGCTTGTTCCGGTTGCACTTGAAGTGGCCGTGGTAGACGGCGTCGAACCGGACCAGGGTGGTGAAGAGCCGGATGTCGGCCTCGGTGATGGTGTCGCCGACCAGGTAGCGGCGGTCCGCGAGGCGGGCGGAGACCAGGTCGAGGCGGTGGAACAGGGCGGCGTACGCCTCCTCGTACTCCTCCTGGGAGCTGGCGAACCCCGCGCGGTAGACGCCGTTGTTGACGTCCCGGTAGATGCCCTCCATGACCTCGTCGATCTCGTCGCGCAACGGTTCGGGGTAGAGGTCGGGGGCGCCGGGCCGGTGCAGGGCGGTCCATTCGGTGGCGAGGTCGAGGGTGATCCGCTGGTAGTCGTTGGTGACCAGTTTCCCGCTCGGTACGTCCACGATCGCGGGCACGCTGACACCGCCGGGATAGCCGCGCTCCCGGGCGTCGTAGGCCTCGCTCAGACAGCGGATGCCGAGGACCGGGTCCTTGCCGCCCGGGTCGAGGGTGAAGCGCCAGCTGCGGTCGTCCTGGATCGGGTCGGCGACGGCGAGCGACAGCGCGTCCTCCAGGCCGAGGAGCCGCCGGGAGACCAGCGCGCGGCTCGCCCAGGGGCAGGCGCGGCTGACGACGAGCCGGTAGCGGCCCGGCTCCACGGGCCATCCGTCGCGTCCGTCGGCGGTGACGCGGTCGGCGAAGTGGCTCCGGGACCGCTTGAACGGCTTGTGTCCGTAGGAGGTGTTGCCGTCGCTCCCGGCACTGTCCGCTGTCGTGTCGTTCATACCGCGCTCCTCGATGCGTCGCTCGGTGTGCGTGCTGTACGTCGTCTGCTCCGCCGGTCGGCGCCCACGTCGGCCAGCGCCACGATCAGGGCGGCCAGGACGAAGGCGACGGAGACGACGAGCCCGTGGTCGTAGGCGTCGGCCCAGCCGTCCGGGCCGACCTGGGCGAAGAACACCGCGCCGACGGCGGCGATCCCGATCGCGGAGCCGACCCGCTGGCCGGTCTGCAGGGTGCCCCCGGCGCTGCCGGCCCGGATCACCGGCACCTTCGCGAGGGTCAGGGTCTGGTTCGGGGCGATGACCAGGCCGCTGCCGAGACCGGCGAGGAGCAGCGGGGCGGCCATCGCCCAGCCCGCGCTGGTGCCGGGCACCAGGTGGACGGCGAGGGCGGTGCCGGCGAGGCCGAGGGCGACCATGGCCAGGCCCGCCACCACGAGCGGGCGGCCGAAGCGCCCGACGAGCCGGCCGCCGATGGACGCGGCGACGCCGGAGCCGAGGGCGAAGGGGGTGATGGCGAGCCCGGCCAGGAGGGCGGAGTAGCCCAGGCCTGACTGGAGGTAGAGGGTCGTGACGAAGAAGATCGAGGTAAACCCGGCGAAGTAGAGCAGGATCAGCAGGCAGCCCAGCCAGTAGGAGCGCAGCCGGAAGAGCGACAGGTCCAGGACCGGGTGGGTGCGTCCGCCCGTGCACCGCGCCTCCCAGACCACGAACGCGGCGAGCAGGGCCCCGGCCAGGAGGAGGAGCAGCCACTTTCCGCTTCCGGGCCACTGCTGGGCCTGGACGAACGGCAGCAGCAGCGCGAGTACCCCCGCCCCGAGCAGGACGACGCCCACCGGGTCCAGGTCGCGGGGCCTCACCCGGCCGGCCGACGGGGTGTCCGGGAGCAGCCGGTGGGCGAGCAGGAGGCAGACGGCGCCGAGCGGGAGGTTGACGTAGAAGACCCAGCGCCAGCCGTGGTCCGGTCCGGCGGCCTGGATGAGCAGGCCGCCGAGCAGCGGACCCACGGCCGTGGAGATGCCGACGACGGTGCCGAACATGCCGAAGGCCCGGCCGCGCTCGCGCCCGGAGAACATCTGCTGGATCAGGGCGGAGATCTGCGGGGAGATCAGACCACCCGCGATGCCCTGCACCAGGCGGGCGACCACCAGCCACAGGCTGGACTGGGCGGCCCCGCAGGCGGCGGACGCCAGGGTGAAGAGGGCGAGCCCCGCCATGAAGACCGCCCGGCGGCCCCGCGCGTCGCCCAGGCGTCCGGCGGGGATGAGGAAGAGCCCGAAGGCGAGGGCGTAGCCGGAGAGCACCCATTGGAGGTCGGACTCGGGGGTGTTCAGGCCCTCCCGGATCGAGGGGAGGGCCACGTTGACGATGGAGACGTCCAGCAGGGTCATGAAGCCCGCCACCAGGCAGACGGCCAGGGCCCGCCAACGCCGGGGGTCGGGTCCGTCCGGGGCGGCGTCGCCCCCGGCCGGCCCGGGATGCGCCGCGCTCCGTGCCATGGTTCGCACCTTAGATCGCGTGAGGTGTTTCCTCACCCGGGACTCGTCCGCACCGGTGGCCCGGATTCCGGATCCCGGACGGGCCCGCGGCGGCGTGGCAGCGCCCGGTGGGGGTACTGGTTCCCGCATGACTGTGGAGAAAACGAGTGTCCTCGTCCTTGACTGCGCCGAACCCATGGAGCTGGCCGAGTTCTACGCCGGTCTGCTCGACGCGGAGATACGGATCGGCTCCGACCCCGATTTCGTCGAGATCGTCGGCAACGACGGCGTCCGGCTGGCGATCCGCCGGGACCACGGCTACGCCCCGCCGAGCTGGCCGCGCCCGGAGGACTCGCAGCAGGCGCATCTGCGGATCCTGGTCGGCCCCGAGAACATCGACGAGGCCGAGCGGGAGGCGATCGGGCTGGGGGCCCGGCCCGTCGACACCGGCGACAGCAACAGCGGCCCCCGGGACGTGAGGGTGTACGGGGACCCGGCGGGCCACTCGTTCTCACTGGCGGTCTACCCGCTGCCACAGGGCTGAGCCGCCCGGCAGGGCCGGGCGGGACACCGACATACCGGTGCACAAGGACGGGCGCGTGGCGGAAGGGCCCCAACAGGCCCTTCCGCCACGCGTGTTAATAGACAGGAAAGTTTCCCAACACTGTTGACGGCAATTGAAAGGAAGCTTTACTTTCAGTCCTGCCGACATGGCGCCTCCCACCCCCCTTCGAAGGGAGCACCACCATGCACCAGCGCACCACTCCCCCCACCGGCACCGCCGTCACGGCCGGCCGCCGCAGAATGGCCCGCAAGGCCCTGCTCGCCGCGTCCGCACTCGGTGTGGTCACCGCACTGATGGCCCCCGTCCGGGCGGGAGCCGCCCCGGCCC